>JAQVZT010000368.1 GCA_028708055.1 Methanothrix sp. | reverse complement strand
GCGGTCAACCGCGGATTGCAGGCCGCTGGCAGAGTCATCCGATCCGAATCGGAGAGAGGCGTGATCCTGTTTTGCGATCGCAGGTTCGGGGATAGCGGCCAGGGAAGCGTGAGCGAGTTTTTGCCCGATTGGGTGAGAGAGGACATGATACTGGTGGACGCAAAAGAGGGCAGGGAGCTGATTATTAAGAAGATAGCAGACTGGAAGATGAAAGGGCCTTCACAGAGCCGGTCGCAGTCTCTTCAGAATAGGGAGCAGAATGGCGGCGCGCTCAATGAAAACCAGCAGGCTGCGAAGATTTCTCCGAGATCAAAGTCCGGAAAGTCTGCAAAGGCTACAAAGTCCGGCAAAAGAGATCTCAGGGAGCTGGCCAGGGCACTGGGACTTGGGACCGGCGCCCCTGCGGCCAGGGCTGGGCCAAAGCCCGGACCGAAGTCCTCCCGCGAGAAGGGCCAGAATTAATTGATTTAATCGATTTGAGCTATCTCCAGGACGTTCAGCGGGATTGCTCCCAGGGCTTTTCCTATTGATGATTTTGCTATGCGTCCGGCGTGCTCCTCGCTCTCGGCGTTGAAGATCTTGATCTCAAAGAGCAGGGCAACAAGGGCGGTGTTGGCTACGAGAAATACTCCGGGCAAAGGGTCTCCGCATTCCGGGCAGTCCCATTGGCCTGCCTCCACCTCGACGAAGTCCATCTTTCTCTGATTCAACCGTTTGCCTGCTTCCGAGATGGCCACACCGATGGCGTCATCCTCAGTCTTGACATCTCTTACCAGCCAGGCTCCTTCCAGAAGGACATTGAAATTCGGCATTCAGATGGACTTATGAGTTTGTATCATATTTACTTTTCCCGCCCTTGCGATTTGAGTTCGTCCAATTTTCTGGAGAAAGAATTTAATTCCTGAAGAGCAATCGTTGATTTGCTGCCGAGCATCGAGGAGGGAAATGAGCAAGAAGGCCTTTGTCAGCTACTCGAGAAAGGATAGCGATTTCGCTCTCAAGTATGCTGGAAATCTGAAAGATGATTTTGATCTGTGGCTGGACCAGTGGGACATTCCGCACCTTGTAGAGGGAGACGCAGACTGGGATAGAGCAATTGAAAAAGCCATCCTGGAATGCAGCCATTTTCTGATAATTCTCTCTCCTCAATCGGTCCAGTCCCAGGAGGTTTTGGGAGAGCTTCGCCTCGCCCTGAACAAAGGCAAAACCATAATTCCAGTCCTGTATCAGAGATGCGAGGTCCCGCGGCAGCTATTGAGGATTCAGTATATCGATTTTGCCGCCAAAGGCAGCCGCCCGGATGACGTCTCCCTGGTCAGCCAAACCCTACGCAGGCTGAGGGGCCAGGAGATTCTGTCTCTGGACGGCCCGCCATTCCAGATCCCGCCGCCGCCCGGGGACTTCACCGGCCAGGAAGAGGAGATCGAAGAGACGCTGGCGCACTTCGACAAGGGTCTACTCATCTCCTCAATTAAGGGGATGGGCGGGATCGGCAAGACCGATCTGGCCAAGAAGCTGTCCCAGATCTTGCGAGGAAGATTTCCTGACGGCCAGATAATGATCGACCTCATGGGAACCCATGATCCATCTCTTCCTTCGATCGAGGCCATGAGGAAGGTTGTGCAGCTCTACGTCTCTGCGGAGCGCGTGCCCAAAGAGGAGGATGAGATAAGAGGCCTCTATCAGTCTGTCCTGAGCGGCAAGCATCTGCTCCTCCTTCTGGACAATGCTCATGATGGCGAGCAGGTCGAGCCGCTCCTTCCTCCGCCAGACTGTGCGGTTATAGTCACCTCAAGGCAGGACATTTCCCTTCCTGGAATGCAGGCCATCAGGCTTGATGAGATGAAGCCGGAAAAGGCAGAAGAGCTGCTGAAGAGAATCGTCCAGACCGGCAGGAGCATTAAAGGCTCAGGCGACACCACATGGAAGGAAATCGCCCGCCTCTGCGGCTATCTTCCTCTAGCCCTGCGACTGGCTGGCACATACCTGGCCAACACCAGAGACATGGACCCGGAGGACTACGCAGGGAGACTTCGTGATGAAAGGCGCAGGCTGGAGCACATCGATAAAGGCAGCGCAGAGAAGGGCGTGCAGGCGAGCCTGCATCTGTCTTACTCCCGGTTGCCTGCGAAGACTGCTGCGGTCTTCCGGATGCTATCCATCTTTCCGGCTGACTTCGATTCCGGGGCGGAGGAAGTCATCTGCCAGGATGAGGATCACGAGCAGCTCAGCGAGCTATTGCGCTGGAACCTGGTCGACTACCAGGATGAGTCGAAACGCTACCGTCTGCATGACCTAGTGAGATTGTTTGCCTTCGGCGAGCTCTTGGAGGTAGATGGCGAGGCGGCAATAAATGATGCTAGGCAGAGGCATGCTGAGCACTTCAGGGGAGTGCTCTCTTTTGCTACAGAGCTTTATAAAAAAGGAAATGTTCTGGCTGGGTTGAAAGCGTTCGACCTGGAAAGGATGAATATCGAGTCCGCCTGTGCATGGTCAAAAGAGAATCTGGCTAAGAGCGATGACGCCGCTTCAATATGTAGCTCCTTCCTTAACGGGCCATATTTGTTTGAACTGCGCTTGCATCCAAGAGAGAGGATTTCCAGGCTGGAGACGGCTCTTGCGGCCACTCGGAGGCTTAAGGATCGACGCATGGAAGGAGTGCATCTGGGCAACCTGGGCCTGGCCTATGACGCCTTGGGCGACGCTCGTAAATCCATCTATTACTACGTGCAGGCGCTGGCCATCTCCAAAGAAATCGGGGATAAAAGGAATGAAGGAGCTTGGCTGGGCAACCTAGGCATCGCATACAAGAACCTTGGCGAAGCCCGTAAGGCGATCGAGTACTACGAGCAAGCGTTGGCCATTGCCCGTAAGATCGGAGACCAAAGGGGTGAAGGAGCTTGGCTGGGCAACCTTGGCAATTCCCATGAAGCTCTTGGCGATGCCCATAAGGCCATCGAGTACTACGAGCAGGCGTTGGCAATTGCCCGTAAGATCGGGGACCGAAGGGGTGAAGGAGCTTGGCTGGGCAACCTTGGCAGCGCATATGCCGCCTTGGGCGACGCCTGGAAGGCCATCCAGTACTGCGAGCAGGTGCTGCAAATCTTCCACGAGATCGGAGACCGAATGGGCGAGGGAACTAATCTGAGCAATCTGGGCAGCGCCTACTAC
>JAQVZT010000367.1 GCA_028708055.1 Methanothrix sp. | reverse complement strand
AAATATCTTACGTTTTTTTCTTATATTTACATAATCTTTTTTGCCTTTTCTCTTCGATCCGGCAGGGCGGAAAACAGATGTAATAGACACAAAACTATTGCAAAATATTCTATAAATTATTCTCGCACAGATGGCCCACACGGCCCCATAAATCTGCCTTATGGCAAATCCTTAAATGAACTTCAGAAAGAAAGCTATTAATATCGAGCCTGCATCGAGTATTTTAGGAGGTCCTGCATGGAGGTTATCATCAAGCGATCCAAGAGGCGCAAGAAGACCATTCAGGCCAGGATGATCCAGGGCAAGATGGAGGTTTTGGCACCCGCGCATATCTCGGACGGCGTACTGCAAGACCACATCTCGCGCCTGAAGGCGAGGATGGCGGAGAGGGAATATCCAAGAAGCGACGAGCATCTGCAGGCTCGGGCCAGCCTCCTTAATCAGAAATATTTCTGTGGGACCTTGAACTGGAATTCCATATGTTATTCCCCGCGTCAGGAGCACCGGCGCGGCTCATGCAGCGTCAATGCCAGAACCATCAGGATAAGCGAGAGGCTGGCAAAGTACCCCCAGTGGGTAGAGGATTACGTCATTGTGCACGAGCTGGCTCATCTCCTGGAACCGAACCACGGCAAGGAATTCAAGGCGCTGGTGAGGCAGTATCCTCTGGCGGAGAGGGCGATCGGATTTCTCATGGCCACGGAAGCATTGGACCGCCGCCCATCTTAAGAGTCACCTTGGCTTTTGCGTTTCTGAACTCTTGATGAGAAGACTTATCCCTCATTATTCCCATTATTCTTCTAATGTCTGGGCCAATTTTTCATAGAGATCTATCTGTGATTGACGAAAATAGTCGCGACGCTGCGATGGCGGGATGCGATAAGGACCGCAAAATAATTCCCCGGAGCCTGCTCTTCGGCAATCCCGACCGGATTACAGCGCGCATCAGCCCGGAAGGCTCGAAGATAAGTTTCCTGGCACCGCATAACGGCGTTCTTAATATCTGGGTGGGGCCGTCCGGCGACCCGGGAAGCGCAAAGCCCGTAACAAATGATACCACTCGCGGCATTCGCAGCTATGCCTGGGCGTTCACCAGCCGCCACATCATTTATCTGCAGGACAAAAACGGCGACGAGAACTGGAGGATTTTTTGCGTCCTTCTCGATAGCGGCGAGATCAAGGATCTGACGCCTTTTGATGGTGTGCGCTCGCATATCCAAGCCCTCAGCCCCAAGTTCCCGAAAGAGGCCATCATCGGCCTCAACAAACGCGATCCTGAGTACCACGATCTCTTCCGACTGAACATCGAGACAGGCGATCTGACGCCGTTCCTGGAGAACCGCGAGTTCGCCGGATTCGATATCGACGATAATTTTCACCTTCGAATGGCATCCAAGATGACCGCGGACGGCGGAACGGAGGTTTTCCGGCGAGTGGAAGACGGCTGGGAGAGCTTTTGGAAGGTGGGCATGGAGGATGCGCTAACCACCGGCACGATAGGATTCAACAAAGCCGGTGATAGGGTTTACCTGATAGACAGCCGCGATAGGAATACGGCAGGGCTCTACATCTTCGGCCTGGATGATTCGAAAAAAGAGCTCATTGCAGAGGACCAGCACGCTGATTTTGGCGGCTGCATGGTCCATCCCACGGAGAAGTATGTTCAGGCGGTGGCCTTCAATTATGAAAGGCTGCACTGGAAAATTCTCGATCCGACCGTTGCCGCAGACTTCGATATTCTCCGAAAACTGGATGACGGTGATATGACCGTCGTCAGCCGAACCCTGGACGATACAATATGGATTGTGGCCTATTCTGTGGATGACGGGCCTCTTCGCTACTACTTCTATGATCGCAGCCAAACGAGTGCAACCTTCCTTTTCACGGACAAAGAAAAGCTGCATGGCCAGCCGCTCGCCAAGATGTCTCCAGTTGTGATATCGGCGCGGGATGGTCTGGACCTGGTGAGCTACTATACCTTGCCGAAAGGATGCGACAGCAACGGCGACGGGCGGCCAGACCATCCGCTACCGATGCTCCTTTATGTGCACGGCGGCCCCTGGGGGCGAGACTACTGGGGCTTTGATCCCATCCATCAGTGGCTGGCAAATCGCGGCTACGCCGTCCTGAGCGTCAACTTCCGCGGCTCGACCGGCTTTGGCAAGAACTTCATCAATGCCGGAAACATGGAATGGGGGCGCAAGATGCACGACGACCTGGTCGACGCGGTGAACTGGGCCGTCTCATCCGGCATCGCCGATCCTGGGAAGGTCGCCATCATGGGCGGAAGCTATGGCGGCTATGCAACGCTCGCCGGGCTCACTCTCACGCCGCAGCTCTTCGCCTGCGGCGTGGATATCGTGGGTCCGTCCAACCTGATCACGCTGCTGGAAACCATCCCGCCTTACTGGAAGCCCGCCATCGAGCAGTTCACAACCAGAGTAGGCGATTTCCGCACGGAGGAAGGCCGGGCATTGCTAAAAGAGCGCTCGCCGCTAACCTATGTCGATCGGATCGTGCGCCCCCTGCTCATCGGCCAGGGAGCCAACGACCCCAGGGTCAAGCAGAATGAGGCAGACCAGATCGTGCACGCAATGCAGGAGAAAGGCTTGCCCGTGACCTACGTCCTCTACCCGGACGAGGGCCACGGCTTCGCCCGGCCTGAGAACCGGCTATCCTTTTACGCAGTCGCCGAGGCTTTTCTGGCGGAGCACCTGGGCGGAATGTTCGAGCCCATCGGAAAGGATTTCGAAGGCGCGAGCCTCTGCGTCCCCGCGGGTATGGGAGAGGTGCCGGGGCTGGCGGAGGCCCTGGAAAGCAAGCATTAGGGCATCAGCATGCCTATTTCCTTTCCATAAAATCCCTGCAGCAATGCTCGAAGTAGCCGCTCATGATGCAGACCTGGTCTTTTGGACCGATCTGCTCGAATTGGCAGCAAGGCGTCCCTTGGTAGCAGTGAAGGTGATGGATGGTGCAAACAGCCACATCTCCATCGCAAGTGAGATGGGGGCAGACGTCTCCCGCTGGCTTGAAGATCATGTCTTCGGGATCGTTGGGATCGAGAGTGCCGTCTGAGAGAATCGACTTCGGATTGATCACGAATATGTCCAGATAACGGCAGCAATTGCCGCACCGCAGGCAGATCATGATGGGACTCGATAGGAATGGCGAGCT
>JAQVZT010000366.1 GCA_028708055.1 Methanothrix sp. | reverse complement strand
GCAAAGAGGTTAACGGGGTTGAGGTGGATTTCTTTGAGATGGAGCTGGGAAAAGAGGATTTTAAAGGGTGTATGAGCTATGATAACGACCAGGCCGAATGAGGCATTGCTTGTCATCGATGTGCAGAATGAATACTTCACAGGCCGTCTGCCTGTTACCTTTCCGCAAGGCAGCCTGAACAATATTTTGAGGACAATGGACCATGCCGCCCGTGCGGGCATTGCCGTGGCCGTCATTCAGCATAGCGCAGCTACGGCGGATTCTCCTGCGTTTCAAAAGGGAAGCGATGGATGGAGACTTCACCCGGAAATTGAGGCCAGGGGACGCGATATTCTGATAGAAAAGAGCCTGCCGGGCAGCTTCACGGGAACGGTCCTGGAGAAGTGGCTGCGGGAGGCGGGCGCGCAAAGGGTTGCCATCTGCGGCTACATGGCGCAGATGTGCTGCGATACGACAGCCCGCCAGGCTTTTCATCTGGGATTTGCGGTGGACTTTCTCTCTGATGCGACAGGGACTCTGGACGTGCAGAACAGCGCCGGAGCCATATCCGCCCCGGACCTGCATCGAGCGGTGATGGTGACTCAGGCGATGCGTTTTGCCAGGGTTATGAGGACTGAGGAGTGGGCTAATGAGCATTGATCGCGGGACGAATATGGCTCAAACCTGGGGCGTGCGGAAGATCGAGAATCAATTGGCATGAATGCGTCCGCAAGATTTATGGAAAAAGAAATGGTGAGACAAAATGATGTCCGCTCCCAATTGGCAATATCACGAGCCCGACCACCCCGGCGCTGACTTTGACGCCATGGCCGAGATCTACGATCGCAATATGCAGAAGTACAGGGATGTCCAGGGTGAGATCGATGAGATCCTGGACTATCTTGCCCTCCGTCCCGATCAGAGCATCCTGGAGATCGGCACAGGCACAGGCGAGTTCGCCATAGCTGCCGCCCGGCGCTGCCGCAAGGTCTACGCTGTGGACCTCTCTGCTGGAATGCTGCGTTATGCGGAAAAGAAGGCAGCAGCACGCGGAGTCTCTAACGTCCAGTTTCTGCCGGGCGGCTTTCTCACCTACTCCCATGCCGGCGAGCCGCTGGACGGCATCGTCAGCCAGATCGCCCTGCACCATCTGCCTGACTTCTGGAAGCAGATTGCGCTATTGAGAATGAGAAAGATGCTGAAAGACGGCGGCAAGCTCTGCCTGAGGGATGTCGTATTCTCCTTTGACCCGGAGGATCACGAAAAATTCCTGGATGATTTCATCTGCAACGCGGAAGAGAAGGCTGGAGCCAATTTTGCCCGCAGCATCTCCGACCATGTGAAGAAAGAGTACTCCACCATGGACTGGATCATGCAGGGATTGATCGAAAGGGCGGGATTTAGGGTACTGCAGGCGAAAAAGAGCCACGGATTCTTCGCACTCTATCTATGCAGGAAGAGGTAATGAGCATATCTGCGGAGAGGAATTCTAACATGGTCTTAACGATGCATTTATTGATTATGCATTTCTAGGTGATAATAGTAGCAGCCGCTTTGTGGCTACAACGGCAAGCTCCTCGATGCCATCGATTCGGTAGTGTCCCGAAATTGCGGTAATTTTATAGACGCCCTGTATCCTGCACTATCCTTAGTCCTCGTCTATCGATAGATACTTTTTGCCTGCCTGCAAGTAGTAGTAACAGGTACTCTTGGTAAATATATGTAAATAGGATTTCTCTTCGGCAAGTATTTATACATAATAGATGAAACATTTGGCATACGAAATGGTGGGAACTTGCAAGTGGATTTAACAACTAATTCAAAAAAATTGTTTCTGATTATTTCAATAATGCTTACTAGTTCCCTCGCATGTTCTAATGGGGCCACTTTAATTGTGGGAAATAGCTCAAAAGGTTACGAAAGCATTCAAGAGGCGATAAATTCGGCTAGCGTAGGGGATGAAATATTAGTCTATCCTGGAACTTATTACGAAAATATCGTTGTAGATAAGTGCTTAGATCTTATTGGGTTGAAAAATCCAGTTATTGATGCTGGGGGCGATTATTTCAAAGGTCCAGGAGTAACTATACTCGCTGATGGTGTAGTGATGGAAGGTTTTATCATTAGGAATTCCACAAATACGGCAGGAGATCCGCTATCAGGCGCCGGGGTATTTGTAAGATCAAATAATAATACAATTAAAGGGAATATATTTGAGAATAACTATCGCAGTGGAATCAAAGTTCTTGGGGGATATAATAACTCGATTACTAATAATAGGGTTGATAATAATTTTGAAGGCATATTAGTATCCGATTCGCATAGTAATAAGATAACAAGCAACCATATAAATAACAATAATGGTGCAGGAATTTTTATTTCAGGTTCTTCGGAACGAAATTTGTTAAAATATAACATTATAATTAATAACACTAGAGGAGTATTATCAATGGGTGCAGGTGTTAATGAAATTACTGAAAATGATGTTTTTGAGAATAAAGTGAAAAATTTTGAGACATCTTATGCTAAATGATTCTGGTGGCCATTCTCCCAAGCATTAGACGAGAGAAGGATTTTAGTTCGTAAATCCTTAATTTGATTCGGGATTTGTGAATAATCTTAAATCCTGGAGAGAATATGCAGTTTGTTCGGAATGGAGATATAACAGATATGATAATGAAGAGACCATATCAAATGAGTTCCAGGATAATTTTTCGGGTCTTTATTTTAATCTTAATATCAGCACTTGCTTCTCCTATCGTATTTGCATCCATGGCACAACAAGAAAAATCCGGATCAATGAAAATTTATCCAAAAGAGATAAACATAGAAAAAAAATATGATAAAAAAGAAAATTATACATATATAACTGACTCTCTTGAATTTAATAGGATATTTGACGGAGAATCACCTAAAACACTACAAATTAAGGCAAATTGGATAGATGTTGGTTTGCCTGAAAATACGTATAAATTTTCAGCTCCCCCATTGAAAAATTCCGATAACCAACAAGCTGCATTGACCACAATAAAGCAGGGCTTTATAGGAGTATTTCATCCGTTCAAAGGAAGAGTATATGCGGGAACAGGCATATCTGAGGATGAGGATCTTTATCAAGCTTATCATTTTGGAGTGAACGGCATAATAAATGACCCGAGTTATGGTGCATACGATTTTAGAGAAAATATCGAAAAGCATTGTCAGGAA
>JAQVZT010000365.1 GCA_028708055.1 Methanothrix sp. | reverse complement strand
AGATAAGGCAGATCTATTTCTCCATTCTGGAGTGCCATCATCATGGTATCCTGATTCTTAAATAGCCTCATCTGTATATTTTTTATGGCAGGCTTGCCGACCCAATAATTGTCATTTGCCTTAAAATTGACAATTCCAGCAGCATGGTCGTAGCTATCGAAGATGTAGGGTCCCGTGCCAATAAACATCTTATCTATATCGGTGAGCTTCTTGGGATCGTCTACATTTGCATAAATATGCTCAGGTATAATGATAGGCACATTGGCCAGCTTTGCTAAACATACAGCATTGGGCTCTTTGAGGTTGAGAATGACGGTATAATCATCAGGTGTCTCAATTGAATTTATTACATCATATGTTGTGGCTCCATATAGAATCTTCTTATCCCTTGTATATTCCATTGTGAATTTCACATCTTTTGAAGTGAATGGTACTCCATCGTGCCATGTTGCATTCTTGACCAGATGGAATATCCATTTCTTCATATCTGTGGTTTCCCAGCTTTCCGCTAGCCTTGGTACGACTTCTCCATTCGAATCATAATCGATAAGGCCCTCATGGCTGAAGATCATTTGATAGTTGCAGTTGAAATCCGCCATATTTGCAGCGAAGTCGCCCATATCCGAGCCAATGACCAGATTAGATATCCGCCCGTCGCCCTCGGAGGCGGCCAATGCCCCTCCAATATATCCTGAAAGCAGAATGCTTGCAAGAATAAGCATGCTGATCGAAATTGCCTTTGATTTCATTCCAGTACCTCTTTGTGATAAATTTTTATAAAATAATCATACTATTTAAAACTATCCTCCGGATTGCTGTGTGGGGCTGTTCTGTTGAAATCTCGTGGTAGTGGCCCTACAAAACCAGAATCAAACGACTATCTAAAATGGTTCTGTTGCATTGGGGGTTGTTGCAGCAAATTTGGTGGCTATTGGATGGTAGTTCTCTATGGTCACCAACCCTGTATGCAACAGAACAAGGTCTTTGCAATTGATTTTCGGTTGACTTTGAAACCGCTACGACGATGTGGCGGGAAGTCTACTGGGGATTAGACGGCGTTGGTGAGAGAGTGGGACTGGATCCCGTTTCCAAAGATTCCGAGATATTTCCACTTGAAGAACTCTCGACTGGAACCCCCACGATGCGATCAACGGTCAATTCACATTGCCCTAGTTTTATTTTCATTGTTGCCATATCGCATGAGTTATGATTTCTTGCTACTTATTTCTTGTCATATCACAATCGCAGCGATTTAAGGCCTTGATAGCAAATTCTCGGAACTGAGGCTTATCGAGAGCTATTTCGCCAACACGAGTCTTGAAGGTTCTTGGCCTGGTGCCATTTCTATGCGCCTTTCTTTGAGGGCTGAGCTCATAAGGGAGCGCGCCGCTCTGCAGATATGCCTCAAACAGCATCACCGCGTTCAGGAACTCGGTTAAAGCTTGCGTCAATCCGCCATTCGGATTGACAAGATAATTTAATTATATATAAAATATTAATAAAATAAAAAAAAATGATTTATATCTCTGGATATGCAAAGACACCATGCTTGCTCAAATCGTAATTCAGATGCTGGAATCTGGTAAGGTACTCCTGATGGATCGCCTTTGGGTCGAGATCTGGGTAGTCTTTCGGATAGAACATTTTGGCTAAATAGGCTATTCCTATAAAGTGCTGGGCACCGTATATTAAATTGTTGTAGAAGGCATAGACCCTATTTTCCTTCACTGCAGTTATGTTGCACCATCCAGTGCGATTAATGACTGCATCTCTAATCTCTTTTACTTGTGTGACATCATCGCTGTTATATCCACCAAGTGGTCGAAGATGATGATTCTCTCGAGAGGTTTGCAGATCGTTATCGTGCGTTCGCGTGTATCATTTATCTTTCTAGGGTAGCTATCGTGGATCGTCTTGATTGCACCAAGCTGATCTGCAGTTATCTCACTATTTTTATATGTTTTCGCCGGTCCAAAATTGACCCCCTGCACCGATCCGATTTTGACCCCCTCAGATAGCTAACCAATCTCATCGAGTATAAAGTATCAGAGCGTGGCGGTAAATCCGATCCAAAATTGCTGCGGTTAGGGGCTGAGCCGTTAAGATTCTGAGGCGCATAGAAGGGCAGTCGAAGGATACTATAACCTACAATATCGATTTCCTCTCAAGACGCGGCCTTGCAGATCGAATAGAAATAAACCATTCCAAAAGAGAGAGATGAGAGAAAGGACTACAGGCTACGTGCAATCCCGCATCTCTCTGGTTGAATCTTTTCCAACATCAGTAGCCAACAATGGTTACTATTCCGCTGTTGCCACTCTCACTATTATATGACCAAGTTGCCGGATCCGAGTCCAAAACTGTGTAGGACCCCGCGGGCAGATATAATCCCTCTGGTATGGTTACAATCCAATATGCATCGGGTACCCCGCCCATTCCGGGCTCGCCATATGCCTGCCAAGGCCCATAGATCTTCCAATTCGGACCCATCAACCCTATGGTGCCTGGAGTCTGACCCTGACCGCTGTTCCAATGATAAGTACCCATTTTTGTGATCGTCCGCGGCTGATCTAATGTGAAAACCGTCGTGCTTGGCGGATTATTAACCACGGCAGCACATGTTGCCTGTGCAAAGATGCGCACTTCATTGTTGTCTGGACTGGGCAATCCATAGCATTGACCGACACCGCTCGGGACTCCTATTAATACCACTGCAAGAATCGCCGACAACACTATCCACTTATGCATTCGATATACCCTCCGTTGCGTACTGAGTTGTCTTTCATTGAAGATCATTATATTATATATATCTAAGCATGGCTATGTCTTGTCTGGGCCCTTGGCTTTCTGCAGCCAATCGAAATGAAAAACGTGGAACTGTAATAAAAATTGGGCTGGCCGGATGTTCAGCCCTCGATCAGCCCTTGGCCGCAGAAGACCTTTTTGGCCTCGGCGATGGACATATCACCCGGAGGGATGATGATGTCCGACGAGATAATCATCGCAGGATCCAGGGGCTCGCCTTTTTCCTTGATGATGGAGATCAATTTAGCCATATCCTTGTGAAACTCGGCCTTGTTGCCCTTGGACACATGTTCAACTATCTGGTTGTCGATCTTGTTCAGAGCGTCCAGATGCTTGCCGTCCAATTTGAACTGCCCTTCGCCCAAGATTCTGATGATCATTT
>JAQVZT010000364.1 GCA_028708055.1 Methanothrix sp. | reverse complement strand
GAGCTGCTCATGCGCAGGCCGAAACGGGCATTTTCGCCCAGAATATTTCCCTCAAGAGATACGTTGCGAGAGGATTGAACATAAATTCCCTGGCTGTTTCTCAGAGCGGTGTTGTTCCGGATTGTTGCATAGACCAGCTGAAGCAAGGATAGGCCATCTTTTCGGTTATCACTGACATTGTTCTCCTGCAAAGAGCAGTAATTGCTGCCTGCGAGGTATATTCCCTGGTCATTGGACTGGATGGCGTTTCCCTGGATGGTGCAGTTATGGGATTTGACGAGCTGGACCCCATGCTCCTGGTTATCCTCGAAGCTGCAATTTTGAATCCTGCCCTGGCGAGACCCATGCAGAGCCATTCCATTCTGGCAGGACTGGGCATTGCAGGACACCAGGCTAATGCCCTGGCCGTCTTCTGCACGAAATCCATCCGCAGAGCAATTGCGAGCCAGGCTGTTAGAAAACTGGCACCAGGAAGAGGAATCTGCCTCAAAGCCGGTCCTGCTGTCCAGAGCCTGGGTTCGGGTGACTGTGCAAGCGAGACTGTCAACGATGTAGCATCCTATTTCCGATCGCGAAATGCTGCTGTTTTTTATATTGCATTTGGCGGAATTGACCAGCATCACCCCGGAACTGCAATTGCTCACGGTCAAGTTGGCGGCGGTGATATTTTTGCAGGATACCAGCATCAAGAAACCGCAATCGTCAGGGACCTGAATATCGGCCTTTCCTATCAGACAGCGGGCTGGCTTGCCGTCCAGGAGATTGCTCGGATCGATATCCTGCATATAGAAGTCATAGTTTGATGACGCTGATTGTCCCTGTCCGGAATCGATGCGCAGATTGTAAGAGTTCTTCCGGAGGAAGTTGTCCCTCAGAATATTTTTTTTGCTGCCGCGCAAAGATATTCCATAAACATTGCCATGCGCACTGTTCGAGCGGAGAGTGTTTTCCGCGGAGCCCTGAAGAAGGATGCCGTTGCCGTTCATTGAGAGATTATTCGCAAACAGATCGTTCTGAGAAGATCCTTCGGCAAATATCCCTGCCCGCTCGTTTCCCTCGCAGGTGTTGCCGGTTACGTTGCAGCTTTGCGATCCCCTCAAGCTTATGCCGACCTTCGCCCCAATTATGCGGTTATTGCTCAGATTATTTCCGGCGGAATCGGCAACATCAAGACCGCTCACAAATCCGCTGGAAAAGCGGTTATAAGAGACATTATTGCCCTGCGATCCCGTGAGCACCACACCAAACCCGGTCCCGGATAAGGTGTTATTGACAGCCGCATTCCCGCGGGAGTCTTCTATCAGTATGCCCTGCAGAGCAGAGAGTTGGCAACCGAATATCCTGCTCCCCTGCGTGCGGTTGATTCTAATGGCTGTGCTGCCCGATATGGCGGTGCGCAGAACTTCATTATTCGCGCCGAATATCTCCACCCCTTGAGGGGAATCGATGCGGCAATCGGCGATGGAATTATTCGCACCGGTGACTTTGATCGCCGTCGCGATGCCGGTTATGGTGCAGCCTGCAAGCTGACTGCCAGATCCGGCCAGGCTTACGGCAGGATCTTTTCCGCGGGGCTTTATGGTAAGACCGGACACCCTGCATCCGGGCGCAGTTATGGCCAGCGATCCATCTATTATCACCTGGCCTCTTGCGGTGATGTTAAGACTCTTGTCGATAGCGGCACCGGCGTAATTTCCCGGCTGGATCAGAATCGTATCACCGCTTTTTGCCTGATAGATGGCAGCATAGAGCGCCGTAGCATCTCCAGATTTGCCAGGATCTATAACCAGCGTATTGGCCTGGCAGGAAGCGACCAGAGCCAGGAGTAAGAGGGCAATGCACGGTCTCATCGTCTCTGCTTTATGAATTTATTGGCTATTAAATCTATGGCGGCAGGCAGAAAGATAGAAATATGCAAATCCTTATCCTATTTTGAGCAGGAAAGGATTCTAATGGCAGGATTTCGCATACTGATTATCGAAGATGATCCGGAACATGCCGATTTGATCAGAATGGGCTTTAGAAGGCACGACGAATTCTTTTTAGACTTTGCGTCCTCCGGAGAAGAAGGCCTGAGGATGATTGCTGCCAGTGCCTATGACCTGATCTCCGTGGACCTGGTCCTGCCTGGCATTGGTGGCCTTGATGTTCTGGTGAGGATCAGAAAGCTCGATCAGGATATTCCAGTGGTGATGGTCTCAGGCCACGGCACTACTGAGATGGCTGTCGTCGCCTTCGAGAACCGGGCAACCAAATATGTGGTCAAGAGCCTGGAAAGCTTCAAGAGCCTGCCTTATGTCTTCGAGAACCTCATTTTGGAGGCCAGATTCAAGAGCAACGAGAGAGCCATGCGCGGCCAGATCGAGCGATCGGAGAGAATTCACCGAAATATTGTGGAAAACGCTCTTGCTGGCATCTATATCTTGCAGGACGGCGGCTTTAAGCTCGTCAATCCAAAATTGGGAGAGATCTTCGGCTGCTCAGCTCAGAGCCTGCTCGGCCTGCCCTTCTGGCAGCTGGTGAAGCCCGACGACATGCATTGTGTGAGCGTATTGCAGCGCGGCGTTTCCTCGGATATACCGGTTTATGAGTCCAAGGTGCTGCGCAGGGACGGCACCTGCCGGTGGATTGAGTTTCGGACGGTCCCCATCGAGTACGAGGGCAAGAGGGCGATGCTCGGAAACCTCCTGGATATTACGGAACGAAAAGAAAGGGAGATCGAAATAATGCAGGCGAACCGGGAGCTTGGCGCCATCGACGGCATAATGCAGGCCAGCCTGACCTCCTCAGATGATGCGGACAAGAAGCTCTCCGAGGCGCTGGATCACCTCATCACAGGCCTGGAAGACGCGCAGATCGGAGGGATATTTCTAAGGGAGGCATGCGGGAGCAGTCTGGTGCTCCGGGCGCTGCACGGATCTGTGGAAGACCTGATCGAATTTATCAATGGAATGGAATCGAGCATTCTTCTCGTCGCCCCTCGCGACCATAAGAGCGAACAGAACCGGAATCGCAAATGGATCTCAGCGCCTATTGCATATTCCGGCGAGGCGAAAGGAGCCGTGGTAGTTGCCTGTGCAGAGACAAACGGCGCGCAAAGCCTCAGCTTCCTGGAAAAGGCCGCCGGTCGAATAGGATATCTTCTGGAGGCTTGCGACCGGGACAAAATGGCACTTCCCTCAGAGCAG
>JAQVZT010000363.1 GCA_028708055.1 Methanothrix sp. | reverse complement strand
TGCCCCGATACTTGGCTGCGGTGTAGATATCGGGCTTTGGGACGGGCACGGACTGCGTGGCGTAAAGGAGCGCCCGCAGGGCTTTTGTCACCGGATCGGATGGAGAGCATTCTTTGAGCAGATCCAGCGCTTTTCTCCTCTCCCGGTGATCGAGGTCCTCCAGGACCACCTCTTTGGCGATCTCCAGGGCATTGATCAGCTTCTCCTGCTCGCTCAGCACCGGCTTTTTAACGAAGTTATCGATGAGCAGATAGATCAGGACGAATACTATGTAAATCAGGGCCACGGTGGGCCGGTAGAAGTAATCATTGTCTCCGGTGATGAATTTTCCCAGCTCGTCAATGAAAGCCCCAAAACCAAGTCCCCCCAGGACTGCTACCAGATAGTAGGAAGACTTGTTGATGTACGCCAGAGCGATGACCAGGGCGATCATCATGAGCACTCCGCCTAAAAGTACATGAGCGATATGAAGATTTCCCGGGCTGAGGCTGGGATAGCCGGTTAAAGCCAAGAAAAATCGAATGGCCAGAACAGAGAGGACCGATATGACGAAGAAAAGCTCCAGGAGATTGGAGGCTTCCTGGTTTCGCATCATATGGCGGTTAAACAGCTTCATCGAGACTCCCTTTTGCCTTGGCAAAGACCCGGACGGCTGAAGCGATACTTCGATCTGCAATTCGTGGGCCGACCCAGTTAAAGATTGCCCTGCTGATTAATAAAAATTATCTTCTCCAGATCAAAATGGTGTTATGCCAGCAGCGGCGCATCCCGCCAGAAATCCCAGGATCACGCCGGAATTGAGGAATGGCAGTCCTGCCTGCGGCTTATCTCGGGACGTGGTCATTAGCGCCATAAAGCCGAGATAGGTTCCGAGCATGGCGCCTATGGTCGGTAGATTTATACCCAAAAATTCTCCTGCGGGAAGCGATGAATAGGCCGATACGACCAGAATGGTGGGAATAATCGCGTCCCCCAGCCCCAGGAAGAATGCACCTTTTTTTCCGGCTTCCGGGCTGCTGCTGCTATTGCTACTGTTGCTGCTCCCGGCGCTGCCGCCCGGCTGGCCCTGATCCCGGGACGATGAGACGTCAGCAGCATCTTTTCTGAAGCTGTAGCTTCGGCTCTTCGGGACGACAAATAGCAATGGGGCTTTGACCCTTATCACTCCCTCCGCCAGAGAGACCATATGCCGGGTCTTGTAAACGGAGAGTGCGTCGTAGACCGCCAGAATAACAAGCAGCATCAGCGCGGGCAGAATTGTCATGCTCACTCCGAATAGCGAGCTTATGCCGGCGCAGACGGCAATGCCGAAAAGGTCGATGACATACCACTCCGGATAGTAGCGGAGCAGAACGAGTGCAGCCGCAGTGGGCAGCAGTGCCAGCAGTGGCGATACAAAGGCCACCATCAGATAATAAATGCTTGTAGCGATAGACAGCTGTATGAACCCATTGACTATCCAGTTCTTCTTCTTCTTGATGGCCAGAAGAAGAACGGCTGTAAAGGCGAGGATGAGAAGCATGTAGACAATAGGATTGGAGGTTGATGAAGGATCGGCAAAGACCCTGTTATCACTGGCTGAGATGGCCGGAGTGATGGCGATAGCAAGAATCTGGACAGCTATGATGAAGAGCAGCATGACCAGGACCGGAACTCTCAAGCTCGCGCTCATCTTCCGTCCCGCTCAATGGCTCCTGCGGGCCGTTTCGATCTCATGGCTCTTTCATCTCATCGCTCTTTCTTTTCTCTTCCAGAAGTTCGAGGTAGGAGCTTCTGATCGACTCGTGCAGGCCAAGCTTGCTCATCGCCGACACGACCCTGCCCTTCTGTTCCTCATAGCTGCCGTCACCCTGCGCCTCTGCTTCCACAAAATACCCCAGTCCCTCCACATTGTCAAGAGCGATAATAACCCCTTCCCAGGAATACTTCTTCCTTTGCTTTAAAACCCTCGCGGAGAGGACAAATCCCAATGCAGTGAGAATCTGCTCCATTTGCTCGGGATCATCTATCTTCACAGTCATTTCCAGGCGGGATTTGGTGGTCAGATCGAGCTTGGGACCCTTGTAGGTCAGGCGGGCTCCCTCCTCTTTGATGCGAATGCGCAGGGCCTCATCGCTCAATCTGAAGTCACGCTGAGGCGAGTTAAAGTAAAGGTCATGATGGTTTTCCACCGCCTGAAGATCTGCCCCCAGAGCGGCTATTCTCTCTTCGATGTCCTCTGGGGCACGGGCCTTGACCTCAACCTCGATCATCTTCGGACCAACACGGTGGCTCCATCAAGGCGCAGAACATCCACCGCCTCACCTGCGGAGAGGCTCTCTACAACTATCTCTGCTGCCTGCTCCGGGATCTCTATCATCTCGCCGTCCACCGGGACGGCAATTGTTCCCCTGGCTTTCTGGTCTGCAACCAGTGCCGGGTCCATGCCGCTCAGGGCCTTGATGATCTTGCCGCTCCGGTCCTTGAACCTGGGGCCGATCACCTTCATCTGCGGCTTCACTGCCACTGGCTTTCTCTCTATCTGGGGAATGCCAGTGCGGCTTTCTACCTGGGAGTTGGCAACGCCTACGAGATCAACGGTCTCCAGGGCAAGGTCTGAATATACTACTATTCCCTGCAGAGGGCTGTTGAGTGCCATGCCCTTTTCTGCCTTATAGCGGCGCAGAGAGGCGGCAATCTCTTTGATTGCAAGCCCCGCCGGGTCTATGGCTGTGCCCGAGGGCTTCGGCCAGCTCTGCACATGAACGCTCTTTTCGGTGAGGGTATGATGAATCTCCTCAGAGATGAAAGGAGCAATTGGTGCCATGAGTTTAGAGATGGTCACCAGAGCGGTGTAAAGGGTATTTTGAGCCGCTCTCTTCTCGGGACTATCCGGGCCGTAGAGGCGGGCCTTGACAAGCTCAATGTAGTTGTCAGCCAGAACCTCCCAGGCAAAGCCGCGAATGGCCTTCATGGCTTCATCAAACTGGAAGGCATCCATAGCAGTGGTGACTTTCAGGATGAGCGAGTCAAGCTCTCCCAGAAGCCAGCGGTCCACCTGACCGGGCTCTGCATCGACTTTGGCAATCAGGGGCAGCGAGAAGCGATAGATCGACCAGAGCTTCTGCTGGAAGCGGCTGGCTGCCGTGATCTCCTTCCACTGGAACATGATGTCGTTTCCAGGTGAGCCGCCCATTGCCGCCCACTGGCGGA
>JAQVZT010000362.1 GCA_028708055.1 Methanothrix sp. | reverse complement strand
GGCTGCAATAATTTGACAATAATCAGACAGAGGTATTATTCATGCACTTCGATAAGAGGCCCTTGAATGCCATATCGATGTTTAAATATACATGCACTGTTCAGTTATCATTGGACCGAGGTGCCATATGAGACATTCAATTTCCAATGATGCATACGACGAATTGGCAGATGCATATGCAGCTCAGGCAGATACAAAGCCCCACAATGCATATTACGAACGCCCGGCGACCATGTCTCTCATAGAAGAGGTCTATGGCAAGAAAATTCTGGACGCGGGATGCGGCCCTGGTGTATACTCAAAGTGGCTTCTTGATCGGGGAGCACAGGTTGTATCAATAGATGCAAGCGAAAAGATGCTCTCACACGCCCGCCAACGGACTGAGAATCGAGCAATATGCTACCACGCAAATATGGAAGATGGCCTGCCATTTCTCGATAGCAGCTCGTTTGATGGAATTCTGAGCACTCTGGCAGTCGGATATGTGCGCGACCAAAAGGCACTCTTCGCTGAGTTTCACAGGCTTCTTCGCAAAGGAGGCTGGTTTATCTTCTCTACAGATCATCCATTTTCCTCATATCAATTTTTTAAATTGGACAACTATTTTGAAACCCAAGAAATAAGCTGCTATTGGTCGGGATTTGGAAAAAGAGTGCTCATGCCCAGTTATTACCACAGTCTAGGCACTATCTGTGAGGCGTTATCGAAAAACGGATTTGTGATTGAGACGGTGTTGGAGCCTAAGCCCACGGAGGATTTTCGTGCCTTTAGCGTCGAAAAATACGAGAGACTGATGAAATTCCCCCTGTTCATGTGCATAAAAGCGAGGAATCTGGCGTAGATGACCGAGACGGATTACGATGCCATAGCCGATACATACTCCCGCACCCGACAGGTAAGCGAACATGTGATCGCCGAGCTGCAATCGTTCTGTTCCATCACAACCGCATCACGGGTGCTGGAGGTCGGCTGTGGCACTGCGAACCTCATCCATGCACTCGTTGATTGCACCGGCTGTGCTGGTTGGGGTGTCGAGCCGTCCGAAGGAATGCGGCGTCATGCGCGGGTTAACTCCCGGCTCAATGTCTGCCGGGGATCCGCTGATTGCATCCCATTTTAGGATGCCTTTTTCGATTTGATGTTTTGGTCAATGTCATCCACCATCTGCCCAGCCCAGGGAGATATTTCAAGGAGAGCATTCGAGTCCTTCGCCCTGGGGGAAGGATATGCACATTCACAGACTCGACGGAGATGATTCGCAGGAGGAAGCCACTCTCGCGTTACTGGCAGGTGTCCGCCGAGGCAGACCTCGCACGGTACCCGACAGTCGCCGCGCTACTCGAGGCTATGAATCAAGCGGGCTATGTCAACGTAACTGCTCGCGAGATCAAGAAGACATCGCTTACTGCCGATGCCACGCCCTTTCGAGAGAGGGCTTTTTCCTGCCTTCGACTCATTGATGATCTTCAGTTCGAAAAAGGGCTCCGGCTTCTTGAGGAGGATCTGCGCAAAGGACCGGTGCGCATGACATCGGAGTGCGTGTGCATATGGGGAGAAGCATGAGATGACAGTTGCGCACAGAATTGCCGCCGGTGGGATCGTAATCAGGGATGGCAGGGTGCTGCTGGTCATGTATCGAAACGGAAAAGATACCTACCTTGTTGCCCCAGGAAGGGCGATCGAAGACTGCGAGTCGCTGGCAACCGCTGCGGAGAGGGAGATAGCAGAGGAGACAGGGGTCAAATGCACTGCCCGATGGCCGGTAATGATTGAGAATTTGCGGGCCAGCCGATACCAGATGGTGAAGGTCTGATACCTGTGCGACTATATTAATGGCATTGCGCCTTGCACGGCTCCTGCGCAGGATGAAGGGATTATCGAGGTCGGCCGGTACGGCGATAGAGAACTGTAAAACGAGACCGTGTACCCGTAAATCATCAAGAGCCGAAAGATTGCCGCAGTAAGCAACCTGAAGAGTGAGATCATAGACCCGGGAGTTCGTCGTGCTCGCTTCTGAGATCGAAACACATTCTGACCGGGATAGCAGTAAGCAGTAGGCAGTAAGCAGTAAGCAGTAAGCAGTAAGCAGTAAGCAGTAAGCAGTAAGCAGTAAGCAGTAGACCGCAATGAATAGCTGCGGCAAAGGCCGGCAGAACCAATGCGGTGCGATGAGATGCCATTGGAGATATCTGCCGACCTTTGAGAGCTATTGTAGGACAGGCGCATTTGCCGGGCGTTCTACGACTTGGGAGATCTGCAATTTCGCTTTTGGAGGATAATAGACACACTCAAGGCAACTGTGGTATAGACTTCAATAGGGCATATGGTATCAACCTCCTGATAGTAGCTGTCTCGCGAGGATATATTTAGTTAATTGAGTCAAAATATGACTCGAAACATGCCTATTCTCAAATAATATGAACATTGATTATCCTATTGGCAGTGGGTCCGGTTAACATTCTATCTTCCTTCGAGAACGAGATGGACGGCAGATGATCATAAGGCGAGCAGACCGGCCTATTGGAGAGCCGGTCAAATCCGGCTGCGGATCAGCCACAATGTAGCAAGATTAGAGAAGCTGCGCCTGGCGAGCGGATATCCGCGGCCTGCTCGATGAGCCAGCATCAAGATCGTGGCTGAGGGCATGACAGCCCCAGGGAGCACCGCGAGCTGCTTGCGAGATCAAGAGATGTGGACAGATTGTGGTCGACGGAAAGCTGATCAAGGACAGTGGCCTCTTTGCTGTCGAGCGGATGGCTGCGGCGTTGATGCTGATCAAGGCCGGGGGGGTGCTACTGGACCAAGGTGAACGTGGCAAATATTCTGCAAGATGAGTTTGCCTGCATTCTGATATACATATGATTATATATGATTTTTATTAAAATTTTAGCCCCAATGCGAAAGCATTGATAGATGCCAGAGATCGTTCCAACTCAGAATGAGTCCAACCAGGCCATGTGGCTGGCGACTGCTCCCTGCACTCTTTTTTGGATAGCGGTTCTCCTTCATTGCATTTTCATGATTATTGGGCATGATGAAATAGAACTTGGCATTACTTAGCGGCTACAGCTCTCATCGATGGGCGGTTGCAGATAGTAGTATCCCTTACGAGCTAATACGCCATCGTTAAATTTTAAAAAATTCCTTGGATTCATGTCTCTTTGTCATTGCAGCTCCCCAGAATCCAGCTGTTCTTGA
>JAQVZT010000361.1 GCA_028708055.1 Methanothrix sp. | reverse complement strand
AAAACCGCAGACAAGCCAGTTGCCCACATAGGCGAAGATATCACCTATACAATCGATCTCTCCGTCCAGTGCAATGATCTTTATAATTGCTACACCAACGTGACCCTATGGGATATTCTACCCAGCGGAGTTGAGCTTGTATCGGTTTACCCTGAACCATCAACGTCCTCTTCCTCCAATCTGACCTGGAACGTTAACGAAGTCTGCCCGAACTCGCCTTTCAAGGTAACTCTAGTTGTGCGGGTTCCAATCGTGGATATCAACTACGATATGACCCAGGGAGTTCAGGGTAAGGGATTTGTCAATGTGCATACCGACTATGACACTCACCAGGGTCCGGAGTCAATAACCAACTGCGCATATGCCGTAGCCATTAATCAAACTGATGTCATATCGAGCTGCGCGTCCACTCGAATAGTCGATCCTGGAACTGAGCTCAAGAGGCGCGAGTTTGGCAGCGGCACATATGAAAGCACGGAGCTTACAAGGATTCGCACCGAGAACAAGTCCATCAGATCTGTGACAAATCTCTCCGCGGTACACCAGCCCACCAGCTTTGCACTACCGCAGAACCGGACCATAAACTATCGCACAAAATGGACTGAGAAGTCCAAGGGCATCAACACCATAACCGGTGCCACCATGAACGAGGAGTACACCTCTGCCAATAAGATCGAAAAGGATAGATCCATTGAGCTGGACCGTAACGGTTCCACCATGAATACCGAAGTCGAGTTCGAGGGCACCGGGCACATAGGTATTCTGAAAAAGGAAACTCCGGATGCCCATCCCAAGGTAAATCCAGTCTACGAAGCAACCGAGGACTATGTTGGACGCTTCAATGTCTCTGAGAAGGTTGACGAGTACGGAAAGAATGTCAAGTCGGAGAAATCGGTTTCCGGCTACGGTTATGCGGGTGTGGACAAGAGAGTTCGTGACAGCCAGAGGACTTACGAGTCGGGAACGGGCTCCTATAAGAGCGAAGAGCTGATCGATACCCCCACGAATTACATCTCCAAGGATATCTCCCTGGTCCATGGGCCGACCAACTACAGCTACACTCCAACCTTTGGCGTTAGCCAGGACATGAAGTGGACCGAAGGCATGTGGTCCAAGAGCGGTACACTGCGGGGTGGCGATATAACGGCAGCAAATAAATCCACTCTCCTTCCCGTCGTAAAAGCCAGCTGCAACAATAGTGCAGCCCCGGCCACCTACATCAGTGAGAGATTCTCTTCACTGGATTACCTCACTAAGGAGACCGTAGCCTCAGGCCTCAACGAAATGAAGACCAACGCCAGCTTTAGCGGGCAGGCAGACTTCGAAGCAAAAGCAGCTAACACCAAGAGCGCTGAGGGAATAGATAACGAAGAACGCTATGTAGGCCAGTACGATATATCCAGGAACGTGCGCATTGGTGGAGTCGCCAAATACGACCATCCGCATATAACGGTCACAAAGGAAGGCAACTTTACCACCAAATGGTTCAACAAGACCAATGCGAAGGTAGCCGAGTATCTCATAACCATAACCAACGATGGCTCGAGCTCTCTTGCGCCCATAAACGTCAGAGACATCTTCCCGCCTGGAACCGAGTACATCACCTCATCTATCCGGCCATCAAGCATCTCCGCGAACGATGCGAAATGGACTCTGGTTAACCTGGGCATAGGAAACACGGCTACTATTGAGCTGACGCTGAATATAACCGATTACGCGGCAGACAACATCCTCAACCGGGTCATGGTCTGCGGAATGAACGGCGATACCTGCATCCCGGCAGCGGCTTACTCATACCTTGAATCCGATGCGATGGGCTGCTGCCCGCCAGAGATATTCGTGGATAAGACAGCTAGATTGGATGCCCTTGACCCAACACTGGTACATTACACCATTGTCGTCAAGAACAATGCAAAAGGCATCGTAGCTGCTACCCTGACCGATAAGATTCCCACGGACATGAAGTTCCTGCAGGCATCTCCCGAGCCGAATGAATACGGCGGTCTGCTCATGGAGTGGATAATTCCAGATCTCATGCCAGGAGAGGTCGAAACCGTTGAGTATGATGCAAAGGCGACTGCTGACGGAACCTATGTCAATTCTGTGCATGTGGAAGCTGTTTCTGTAGACGGAACCGGATATACCTCAAAAGATGCGGCGGCGCGCATAGAGATTTCAAGCACAGGAGTCGAACTAAAGACTACCAGATACGGAGGCTGGCAAGCACCAAACTGGAATATGACATCGCCCGACGAAGGTATCACTATTGACCTCTCGCCGGACGAGGATCTGATTTAGCGGCGGCAGGATCTTTCTCCCCTCGAGAGATCGAGGGGCATCCTGTCTTCTTTTTTTCTTTAGGGCTCGCTGAAAAATATCCTAGCTGTTTTTCTGTATTGGTTCTTTTCGCTAAGCCATTGCAGCCAATAGCATGAGTCTTTTCAGCAGAGCCGCATGCCTGGAAATGCTGCCGATTACCTTAATAAAGAGGCATTCCAAGTGTTTGCCGTGGTATAGCATGTCATTTCAGATTGAGAGCATTCATGCTCGTGAGATTCTTGACTCACGAGGAAACCCGACGATTGAGGTTGATGTCTACACTTGCTGCGGGTTTGGCCGCGCGGCAGTGCCCTCCGGGGCCTCAACCGGTACTCATGAGGCTTTAGAGCTTCGCGATGGGGGAGACAGATACGGCGGCAAGGGCGTCCTCAAGGCCGTAAAGAATGTCAATGAGGTTATAGCTCCAGAGCTTCTGGGCATGAATGCCTCTGCTCAAAGGGAGATCGACTATCTGATGATTGAGCTTGATGGCACGCCCAATAAGTCAAATCTGGGGGCCAATGCCATTCTGGGAGTTTCGATAGCAGTTGCCAAGGCGGCAGCTTCCTCCGCAGAAATGCCCCTCTACAAGTACCTGGGTGGAGTCAATACCTCTCGCCTTCCCATTCCTTCCTTCAATGTCCTGAACGGCGGCCAGCATGCCGGAAATGACCTATCAATTCAGGAGTTCATGATTCTGCCGACCGGTGCCAGAAAATTCAGCGAAGGCCTGCGCATGGCGGTAGAGACCTATCATGCACTGGGCAAGATCCTCAAGGGAAAGTACGGTGTGGGCGCAACTAATGTTGGCTACGAAGGAGGCTATGCCCCACCCCTGGTCAAGACCCGTGATGCTCTTGATTCCATTATGAGCGCCCTTGATGTCAGCGGCT
>JAQVZT010000041.1 GCA_028708055.1 Methanothrix sp. | reverse complement strand
GGTAGAGCCCCAAATCGTCTGCCGGCTGCCGGGGCGAGAAGTAGACCGTATCGGACTCGATGGATGATACCCCTGCATCCTGCATCCCCTTCATGATGACGATGCTCTCAGGAGAGGCTACGACCGGGATATCCTTTCGCAGCATCCCGATGTTTCCGCAGTGATCGAGATGGGCGTGGCTGAGCAATACCGCGGCGACATTGAGGGATGGAAAATCGGACACGGAAAGATCGGAAGGAATGAGGTCCGGGCGGTAGATGTTGAGCCTGGGCAGAAGGTCCAGGTACATCAGGTCATGAATGCCGCGGGTGTCCCGGCTTTTCAGGAAGTCCTCGTAGAAGACACCATATTTGCCGAAGTTCTTGCCATAGTCCAGGAAGACGCCCTGTCCGCCTTCCTCAAGATAGACCTTGTTTCCGCCGATGCCGTTAGCCCCGTCATATACCGTGAGCGATACCGTTCAACTCCCTCCAGCAATTCTGGAAATCCAATGGGCGGCAATCGATATAAGTCTTATGAGGTTTTATAAGATCTTTTAAAGATCGCGATCCCTATCCCTGCCAGACAGGCCCGGAAATAGAGGATGGATGCGTTTGCATTTGAGGCGGCCTGAGATAGCCTGATATATTTTAGAGGCTAATATAGATGAGCAGGTGAAGCAGTATGAAGTCGATTCTTGTTGCTCTATTGTTGGGTTTTATGCTTCTCTTCTCCGGGTGCATACAGCCACAGGATTCGCCGGTGGCAGTGGAAAAAAGAGCCACCGAAGTATGGAAAGCAGACGGATCAGTTGGAGACGGCGAGTACACTCACAGCATGCTCCTGCAAAGCTCTGCCAGGCAGGGTTACAGCGGCGGAGAGATGGTTGTCTCCTGGAGAAACGATCAGGAATATCTCTACCTGGCCATGAACGGGAGCACAGATGGCTGGCTGGCCATTGGCTTTGAGCCACTGGAGTGGATGAAGGACGCCGATATGATATTAGCCTCGGTGCAAAATGGAAAGACAGTGGCACTGGACGAGTACTGCACCGGAAACTACGGCCCCCATGTCGAAGACACTATGCTCGGAGGCACAGACGACATTATGGAATTTGCCGGCAGCCAGAAAGCCGGCAGAACGGTCATCGAGCTGAAGAGAAAGCTGGATACGGGCGACAAATTCGACAAACAATTCTCCCCCGGCCAGGCCATATCCGTAATCTGGGCGCTCGCTGACAGCCCGGACCCGAGCTTCAAGCACAATGTGGCCTACGGGGAGGCAATTATGACCCTGAGCGGCGGGCAGACTGCGCTCGCAGAGGCGGCAGGGACAGGGTCAGTGGCATCCGCAGCAACGCTGAGCGAACGGGAGAGCAATGGATTGCTCTTCATCTGGGAAGAAGAGAAGATGGCCCGCGATCTTTACACTGCCCTTTATGAGAAGCAGAGCGACCCTATCTTTAGCGACCTGGCGAAATCTGAGCAGAGCCACATGGACCAGGCCAGAGCGATCATGGACGAATATGGACTTTTAATTCCGGAAAAGGATGAGCAGGGGGTTTTCGAGAACCAGACTCTGCAGAAGATCTACAATGAGCTTCTGGCAAGAGGAAATGCGTCCAACGAGGATGCTCTAAAGGCAGCGGCCACCTTTGAAGAGATCAGCATCATTGATCTCAAGAAGGAACTTTATGCCACGCAGGTTGAGGACGTCAAAGCCATGTACCAGGGGCTCCTCGCCGGATCGCAAAAGCACCTGCGCTCCTATGTCCGCGACCTTGAGGACCGGAATGTAAAATACGATCCGCAGTACCTGGATAGAGACGAGTTCGAAGGAATCGTCAAAGTGAAGTAATTTCAGCAAGCTACATGGGATCAAAAAAAAAGTAAAAATGGGCTGGAATGGCGAAATGGCGAGCCGCAGCGGCAAGCTCGCCATTGCCAGACATTTTTCCAGGGAGTGATTTCCTGCTTCAATTCCAGCGACGGTTCCTGAGCCAGCCCGGATCCAATTTTGACCTAACTTTGATCCGACTCCCGCAACTATGCCAGCCGGCTGCCCTGAATGGTCCCGGACCATGCCTGCCCACGAGCATCAAATGCGGCGAAGCTGCCGGAGAGGAAATCCTTTCTCATGGTCAGAGTACACCGGTAGAGCACCAGATTCTCGACATCGATCAGATCCAGATAGAGAACATCCTTCACTGCCTGGCCGCTCGCGGAGACTGAACTGGCCGCGCTGGCCGAACCGGCTAAATACATGTAGCCCCGGCCAAACACTGCGTCCCGGTTCTGGACGAGCTGGAGCTGGAACTCGCCTGGTGCGCCCCCTTGCAGCAGCAGATGCCAGTTGCCACTCAGCTCCTGCGCAGACGGAACAAAGGGGCCCAGATATGTTCGGCCGCTGATTTTATTCAAATATTCGGTCCTGTGCTCCGGATCGAGAGGCTGCATCAAGGCATCGATGCTCAGCGGGTCAGCATTGGTATCGGTATGGATCTTTGAGCTGAGGCTGCCTGTGCTTCCCTTTTCTCCGGGCAGGGTGAATATATCGCTTGCCAGTGGATCGTACTGGGCCTGGCCCGACGAGATCATAGCCAGGAAAACCACCGCCCAGACGGCAAGCATCTTTTCAGACATTTTCCAAACCCCCAAATATACTCAATATAAAAATCCATTCATCAAAATGAAAAAAAATCAGAGCTTCACACTCAGGACTTTATACATATTCGATATGGCAGATGCCACCGGCCCGCCAATCTCAACCACGGTTTGCCCCAGCACCATGGCCTCCACTACCGATGAATGAAACGGCAGCCTTCCAGCCACCAGAACATCCCGCTCCCGGCATAGAGACTCGATGCGCCTGGACCCGGCCAAATGAAGATCGCATTTGTTGATGCAAACCGCCGTATCGATGCCAAAGTGGCCTGTCACATCCAGTATTCTCTTCATATCATGCTCACCGGTGATGGTGGGCTCGGTCACAACCAGGGCCAGGTCCACTCCGGTAAGAGAGGCGATCACCGGGCAGCCGATCCCGGGAGAGCCGTCTATCAGAACCAGATCCAGATTGCGGGCCGCAGCCACATCCCGTGCCATTTCCCGAACCATCGCCACCAGCTTTCCCGAAGCCTCCTCGCCAGGAGAAAGCTGGGCATGAACCATAGGCCCGAATCTGCTCTCGGAAATAAAGGAATGACCGGCGAGAAACTCTCTCATCTGCACTGCTTCTGCCTGGCAGACCAGCTTGCAGACCCCGCAGCCTTCGCAACGGTCTGAGTCGACCTGATAGCCATCGATGGCCGAAAACCGGCAGGATTCCTGGCAAGATCCGCACTGAGTGCACCTATCAGCATCGATGAAAGCCTTCTTTATTCCATAGAACGGGCGCTCCTCCACGACTGTAGGACTGAGGAGAAGGTGCAGATCAGGTGCATCCACATCGCAGTCTGCAAAGACCGCCCTGCTGCAGGCTAACGCCGCCAGGGAGGCCACTATGGTTGTCTTTCCGGTGCCGCCCTTGCCGCTCACCACAGCCATCTGCTTCATGCCGCCATCTCCTCGATCCTCTCCATCAGGCCGGCAAATCTCGCCCGCCATTCCGGCATCTTCAGAGCAAATATCTCCCCACGGGAATAGATCTCTGCGATCTTCCGGTCAAGAGGAATTTCCATGAGCATGGGTATGCCTCTCTTTTCCAAATAACCGTAGACCTTCCTGTCACCAATGCCGCTCTTGTTGATGAGCACTCCTCTGGGGATTTTCATCTTCTCCAGCACCTTCAGGGCGATATCCAGATCATACAGGCCAAAGGGTGTGGGCTCGGTGACCAGCAGACAGAAATCCGTATCTTGCACTGACTCAACCATGGTGCAGGAGGTTCCTGGGGGACAGTCCACGATTATGTCTTTGCCCTCGCGGCTATCGCCTTCGCCCCCATCCGTTCCTGCCGCCAGGTCCTTCACCATCTTGATGAGCGGCGTCGCCCGGGCCTCTCCCACGGCTAGCTCTCCCCAGACAATCTGCACTTTGCCGGTAGCGCTGCCGGAAGCGGCCCGAGTGATCTCGCCAATCGACCTTGTGCTCTCGCTCACTGCCTTCTCAGGGCAGATGATGCTACAGCCTCCGCAGCCATGACACAGCTCTGGAAATAGCAGAACCGTCTGAGGAAGAACGGCGATGGCGTGATAAGCGCAGAAATCGGCACATTTGCCGCAATGGCTGCACCTCGATTCATCGAATACGGGAATAGAAACCAGGCACTGCTGTTTTGCGAGAAGAGACCTGTCCGGGAAGAAAAGGTAGGAGTTGGGCACCTCAACATCGCAGTCGGCGATTGTGACCCTCCTGCCGGTGCTGAGGGCCCGGGATGCTGCCAGGGAGGTGGCAACCAGGGTCTTGCCTGTGCCTCCCTTGCCGCTGGCTACGGATATCTTCAATTGACTACCTCATCCTCTAATGCCTGTGCTCTTTGCAGGCATTGTCCAGATCGGCGCGGCTGAGAATCTCCGCCTTCCAGTCATCTAAAGCATCCTTGACTGTTCCGGCGGCTCCCACGAATACCTCTATCCCAGCCTGATTGAATGCCTGGACTGCTTTGGGTCCCAGGCCGCCCACGATCATGACATTCACCCCTGCGGCAAAGATGGTCTCTGTGGGCAGACCAACACCGCCCATGTGCTCGCTGACATTAGCAAGAATGGCCACTTCACCGCTATCAAGGTCTACAACTGTAAAAGTGGGAGCTCTGCCGAAGTGCTGGCAGATGTCTTCCTTCATGCCGGCCTGCCCCATTGTGGGAACGCAGATCTTCATTGCTGCCGGCCCCCTCTGCCTGCACCCTGACCTCGGCCCTGGCCTCTGCCGCCTCCTCTGCCTGCTCCCTGACCCCGACCCTGGCCCATGCCTTGACCCATGCCGGAGTGAGCGGAAACGGTGGGCTCTTCCATCTTGGAGAGCTCTCCTCGCTTGAATTTTTCTACAGCATCTCTTACGCTGCCTCCACCCTGGTGCTGATAGACATCGATATTGGCAGCTCTCAGGGTCTGCATAGCATTGGGGCCCAGGCTCCCGGTAATAAGGGCGGAAGCGCCCAGCTTTGCGACCTCTGAGGCGGCCTGAATCCCAGCGCCGCTGGTTGCATTGATATTTGAGTTGGCAATGGATTGATCCGTCATGCTGTCCAGGTCGACCACCACGAAGAAGGGACAACGCCCAAATCTGGGGTCCATGGGGGCGTCAATGCCTGACGCCGTTGCAGTAACGCATATTTTCATCTTGAGCCTCACAATATATGATAATCATCGCTTGGAACAATTATGCATATATGCGACATAGTACTTAAATATTTCCGGTGATTGCGTCTCCACTTCCCGCACTTGCTGCCAGGGTCTGCACGAGGCTTTCAGCCAGTGCCTCAAGCGTCTCCTCTTCGGTCTGAATGGTCTCTACACCCGCTTCCGCGAAGGCATATCCGGGTCCCTTGCCAGCCAAACTCTCCTTGCAGACGACGACATCCGGCTTATGCGTGAGCAGGAAGCGAGCGATCTTCAGCCCTTTCCCCTTGGCCAGATCCTTGTATGGATTGGCCAGGACCTCCTGCCTGACCAGGCTCTTCGTCTTCGTATCCACATCCAGCAGAGCAAAATAGGGAGACTGCCCGAAATGCTCGCTCAATCTCCCCCAAGAATTATCAAGTGCTATGGCATATCTCAGGCGGCTCCTGGAGAGGGGTTCATAGTGGATGAGGACCCGGTCCACACGGGGAAGCTCCTTTTTGATCTCCTCCTCGATGCGCCTGCTGGCCAGATGGGCTCTCTTGAGATCGGATATCCGAAAGAGCAGATTGGCCTGGACGAAGAGATAGCGTCCCGAGTTTCTGGCCACCAGTTCCTCGATGCCCGCAACCTCCGGGGCTTTTAAAATCAATGAGCGGATATTCTCCAGGGTCTTTACGTCCACGGAAGCATCCAGGAGGACGCGCATCCCGTCCACCAGAATGCTCCAGCCCTCTTTGACAATCAGCAGAGAGATGATGGCAGCGGCAATTCTGTCCAGAGGAAAGCCGATATTCTGGGCTGCCAGAGCGAGGAAGACCAGGGAGGAGGTGAGGACATCGGCCTTGTGCTGCACACCGTCTGCCATCAGGCTGGGCGATCCGGTCTGCCTTCCCACCCGAATTTGATAGCTGCCGAATAGATAGGGAAGAGGAATGATCGCAGCCACTGCAAGAAGGGCATACCCCTGATAAGGTGCAGGCTGCCTATAATCCAGTACTGCCTCCAGAAATATCTCATAGGCGGTGAGAAAGAGCAGAAAGGAGATAGCAATGGAGGCCATATTCTCGACCTTGTAGAGTCCCAGGGGAAAGCTCTCGCTCTTTCTCTCCGAGATCTTCAAGCCCAGGATGAGAGCCAGCGAGGCCAGGACATCCACCAGGGTATGAACGGCATCGGCTCGCAGGGCCAGGCTGGCCGTGAGCGCGGAGAGGAGAAGCTTCGCCCCCAGCAGGAAGAGGTTGAATACCAGGGAATGAAGGGCTACCCGTAACACGGAAGGCCCGGGCCGACTCATTCCGGCAGCCTCATGCATTTGCCAGGCAAAGGGATACGGATAGCCATCCTGATCTGATCAAATCATGCCCCACTATTTTCCAATTATCGCTTGATACTCCTCAGATGACAGATACTGAGGGGAGTACTTTACCCCCAGCCTCTGCAGGTTATTGACGAATGCCTTGAGATGATTTTCCGAGCCCCGCTTGAGGTTGGCGTAGACGAGCTTAATGTCCTCCCGATCGGTTCTGGACGCGCGCTCCTCCAGATCCCTGATGTCAATCTCCTCTACGGCTGCACCCACCATCAGGGCCTGCTCTTCGGAGCTCTTCCCCTGAACAACCAGATCATCGTGCAGCTTCTGCAGGTTCTCATTGGAAAACTTGCCCATTTCCAGGGTGGGATCGGAGAGAGAGTATCTGGTGAGCAGGGTCTTCACAGCCGTCTCATGGGTCCGCTCCGCCTGGATGATGTTGCTGAAAACACGCAGATTCCACTTATCATCGAGGGCCGAATAGACATCTCCGGCCAGCTTCTCCTCCTCGACCATATAGAGCAGGTCTTCGCTCTCTGCTTTGCTCAAGCCACCGGACGGCACTCCTGCCAGGACCTGCCCCAGAGCATTCTGGTCCACGGTGCTCGTATAGTTCTCATCTACGATAAGCAGGTTCTGATTTTGCTGATCCTCGCCGGCTGCATAAGCGCCGCCAGAAATGACTGCCAGCAGCAGGCAAAGTCCGGAAAAGAATATTGCTTTCATCGGTATATCACCATTTAACGTGCATTATTTATATTTTAAATTATTTAGAGCTTATGCCCATCTGCATTACACCCATCTGCTCTGCATCAGGTATAGCCCAGCCATCATTATAGAAAAACCGGCAATGAGTCCGATATTAGCGATATGCTCGCTTCCGTACCGGTTGGCTATGGGCAATAGCTCGTCAAAGCTTATGAAGACCATTATCCCTGCCACCATAGCAGAAGCCGCAGCCAATAGCCAGTCGGTGAGAAAAGGATAGAGCAGCAGCACTGCCAGGACCGCCCCCAGAGGTTCGGTCAATCCTGCGGCAAAGGAGATGAGGCAGGACTTTCTCCGGTCGGATGTGGCGCAGTAGAGGGGAATGCTACAGGCCAGACCCTCGGGTATGTTGTGGATGGCTATGGCCACCGCTACCGGGATTCCCAGGCGCAGGTCCGCCAGAGAGACCAGGGCCACGGTCATTCCCTCGGGAAGATTGTGGATGGCTATGCCGATGGTGGTCATAATGCCGCTCTGGTAGAGCCTTTGGCAATGTGAGTCCACCTGCCCGTCCATGTGAATATGAGGAATGAGAAAGTCGAGGCCGTAGATGAGAAGCATACCCAGGAGGAAGAAGAGATTAGCATAGCCGAATCCAATAACCAGACGGGAGCTGCAAAAGAGGTCGACGAAGCCCACGTAGACCATCACTCCGGCGGCAAATCCCAGGCTGAGAGAAAGGTAGCGCATGTCGGGCCTGGGTATGAAGTAGGCTGCCAGGCTGCCGATGCCGGTAGCGAGTCCCGCCAGGACAGTGAGAGCTATTGCTGCCAGGATATTGCCTTGCACAGAGAAACTAATGGGTCGAAATTATTTCAATCTGCTGCTTCACTGAAGATGGGAATGGGTTATATCGTCCGGAGGGCGTCCATGCGGCGTTCTGACGTAACGCCACCGGAACGAGACCGGAAAAGCACATGGACTTGCAGCAAATTTCAGCATATTCAGGTCCATTGCAATGATAATAGTTGGGCTTCGCCGGGAATTCCCCACATGTATTTGAAGAGGAATATACCGGGTGTGGAGTTGATCAGGCCCCTTGTATAGGATGCATTGGATAGTCGATGATCTCGGAAGTTGCTCCCAGCTTTGTGGTCCGTCCAGCGTACAGAAATGCCAGCCAGGTCGATACATCAGAGAGAAACGTTATGTCATGGAATATCAGTATTATGCTGCAATCGGCCGTCTTTTGCAGCTGGCAAAGCAGTATGCACTTATCTAAACCTCCTTTTCAGCAGACTGACGGCAGGAAGCAGAAATAAAAACAGAAACAAGGATAACGCGGCCAAATCCCGTATCATTGATGGCTCTGCTCCCTGGAAGAATGATGCCTTCAATCCCTGCACGGTATAAGTGAGTGGCAGAAGCCGGGAGAGAAGCTGCAGTCCCTCGGGAAGGGCTGAAATCGGATAGACCACACCGCAGAGAAATACCATTAGGAACCTGGGAAGGTTAAGCAGGGTTTGAGCCTCGAATACCTCCCGCACAGATACGCTGAATAGAGCTCCCATGGATGAGAAGACCAGGAGAGAAAGAAGCGATATGATGGAGAGGGAGAGGATATCTGTCCTCAAGCCGAGAGCTAGCACGGCTCCGGCGGCCACAATGGCAGTCATGATTAATCCAAAGAGAAAGCCTCCCATGACCTTTCCCAACAGGACGCCAGTCATGCTGATAGGGGCCAGGAGCAGCCTCTCCAGCGTTCCCAGCCTCAGCTCGAAGTTGATGACCACCGCTTCCGCTGCCGTGGTGCTGAAGACAATGGTCATGGCCAGCAGGCCCGGAACCAGATCCGCAAAGTCGCCAGGATTGCGCAGGTAAAAGGCTAAAGTCCAGGCCAGGGGAAAGACCATGCCCCAGCTTATGGCCGGAGGCTTGAGGTAGTAGGTCCTCATATCCTTGAGGGCAATCTCGTAGATGCCTCTCACCTCATCATGCCACTTCATCCTCCGCCACTCCTGCCGCCACCACTACTTCTGCCAACTCCGATCCTGCCATCGTCCTTCTCCGCCATTACGGCCTGCGGGTGCTGTCCGGTTATCTTGAGAAAGGCGTCCTCAAGGCTGGGACGGAGTGTGCTGGCAGATTCGATCCCTATTCCGATATCCCTGGAAAACTGAAAGACAGAATCGAATACCTCAGGCGGGTCGCCTCCATAAATCCTGATTTTATCCCGGTCCAGCAGTGTCGCCTGCGATCCGGCGAGCCTTCCCTGAAGCACGCTGATGGATGATGAAAGATCACCCCTGAAGGAAAACTCGATCACCGATTGTTCCTGAACCTGCCTCTTGAGAGCTTCCGGGGTGTCGATTCTCACAATTCTCCCCCTAGCCAGTATGGCAATGCGATCGCATAGCAGGTCCGCCTCTGCCAGATAATGGGTGGTGAGAAAGATGGTCAGGCCTTTCTGGCGCAATCCGGATATGAGTCTCCTCAGAGAGCGCGCTGCGGCGGCATCAAGTCCAGTCGTAGGCTCGTCCAGAAAGATAAGGCGCGGTTCGTGAATAAGGGCAGCAGCTATGGTCAGGGCGCGCTTCATTCCCCTGGAGAAGTTGCCGAAAAGGTCATCCTTTCGCTCATAAAGGCCGAAGTCCCTGAGCAGCCTGTCGGCTCTGCTCTTCTGGTCTTGCCGGGGCAGGCCATAGAGCCGGGCCATAAAAAGAAGATTGTCCATTGCAGAGAGATCATCGTAGAGATTGGACTGGTCAGGCACCACGCCGATATGTCTCCTTGCCTGGGACATATCGCTCGCAAGATCATATCCGAGAACGCTGGCCCGGCCCTGCGAAAGCTGGGAGAGGCCGACCAGCATTCGAATGGTGCTGGTCTTGCCCGAACCATTGGGACCGAGAAAACCGAATATCTCTCCTTCATTTACCTGAAAGCTGATGCGATCTACGGCCAGAAGGCGGGCATAGCGCTTGGTCAGCTCTTCCGCCAAAATGGCAGGCACTTTCTCTGGCTTAAGTCGATCATCCGCGGCTGACTGGACTGATGCCTGGATTGATATAATTCCTCATCCCAGGACCCTTTTCTTGAATTCCTCAAATCCGATGGAGCTAATAAATTCCCTTATCCTCATGCCCGGCTTTGCTCCCCCCCGATATACTTGCACGATCTTCTCCAGGAGAGGCATGACGGCCCCCTCGGGCACCATGTCGCAGAGAACCCAGCCCTCGTGGGGCGGCCAGCTTCCTCTGCCTCCTACGAATACTATGAAGCCGTTTTCGGCTGAGTATTTGGCAGCCCCTGGACAAGCCGCCACGCACCGCCCGCACATAACGCATTTCCCGTAGTCGATGACCGCCTTGCCGTCCACTATTCTGGTAGCCCCTACCTTACAGACCTCAACGCACTTTCCGCAGCCTGTGCACTTGTCCAGCACTATCTCCGGCCTTACCCTGCCCATCAGGCCAATCTCATTGAACTGCGGCCTGGTGCAGGGAAAAGGACAGCCTCCAATTCCCACTTTGAGGGGACCTGGGGTCTTCTCTCCGGAAAAGCGACGGCCTATCTCCCTGGCCAGATCGGTCGTCTCGGCAGCGGCCTTGAAGCAATAGGTGGAGCCCAGGCATGATACCACATTGCGAAATACCATTCCAGCCGATCCGGGCACCAGGCCCACCTCCTTGAGCTCGGAGAGGGCTCTTTCCAGATTATCCTCAGCCACGCCCAGGATTGACAGTTCCTGGCGCACGGTGAGGTGAACCTCCGAGCCGTATCTGGCTGCTACCTCTCCGGCCCGCTTTACCTGCTCGGCAGTAAGCATTCCTCCGGTGACCTGCAGCTTAATCTCGAATCGTCCATCTTTTCTCAAGAACACGGCAGGCATGTTGCCGTAGATCCTCGGCTTTAGTCCCTTCCCAGCTTGCTCCATCTCTTTCCTACTCCTGCTTAGCCCTCCGCTCATTGACTGGAACTCTTGAGCATAGGGCTTTTGAGCATCTTAAATGATAATGATGTTGATGGTTTGATCGTAATAAATATGGCGCATAGAAAAACGATATCATTAGCAGATACTTGATGCAATAAAAATCAAACTGCGCGCGGCCACCCGACCCTAAAGAGATGGTGTATGATTCGGGCCGCGCCCTTCGATTAGACGGAATCCAGAAAGAATCACATCATAGGTTCATTTGATCAAGAGACCAGAATAATAAGTGAATCTGAATCAAATTGCCAGAAAACTCGGTTAATCAATCTCAGGAAAATATGAAATCTAGGCGAGGGTTCACTTCATCCCCAACCTGAAGGTTGGGGTATTCGTGACACTCTGCACTCCCGATGCAATAAAATTACTTAATTGAACGCATGAATCACCTGTTCAGTTTGATGACGTTCCTGCAAGAGGAGCCCCATGTGGCCCGCCCGCCTCGGGAGCTGACCGTCCCCCTGCGCCGGATAGAGGTTGCCGACTGCTGGGCAGACGCCCGAGCTTGTGGGCTGAAGGGAGATTAAGGCGGGACTTGGAGATGATGAGGCAGCGCTGCGATTGAAACATCAGTATTTTCTTACTAACTGAACTCGATGGGGGTAAACCCCTTGATCGAGCAGAGCGCGAAGATGGTATTCACCTCACTTTCTCTGCAGACCAGCTGCTTTTGCCACCACTGGAGTAAATCACACCGCTCATTTTGTTTCCTTGGATGGTTCCTTCGTGTGTAACCTCCGCAATAGTCCATCTTATTCTATCTCCATTCTGCGTCCAGCTTCCCGTTGAGGCATCAATCCACATTTTTCCCTGTTGCTGTCTTGGTCTGCTTACGGATCCATCCGCACCGAAAGTTGCCATGAATTGGATCTGGATCGAGCCACCAAACAGTTCGTGCGGTGTCGTAATCTGTATGACATTCCACTCTCCTACGATGGAATTTCCATTTGAGTTTGCCCTATCTGTTGAAGATGATGGCTGAGCTTGAATCTGCTGTGCATTATCCTGAAAACCTGCGGCAGTCGCAGGCTCTTGATAGGCAGGCCTTCCTTTATCACCCGATCCTTTTACTGCCCACTTTAAATTACTTGATTCCTTATCGTCTCGCAGGAATGTGTAATCCGATAGATCCGTGCCGGATACCTGCAATTCATTGCTTTCTGTAGGCGTTTTGGCCGGCGGCGGACTTATTGCCGGATGCAACGTTCTAACCTCTGATCCCTCGTCAGTGCTCGATTCATCAGATGGCGGACTCGTTGCCGAATGCAATGCCCTTAGACCAGTCCTTTCCTTGGCACTCGCCTCCCTAAATGCTTCTGCTTCAAGATTTTTATCCTCGGAATATGGACCGAATTTCGCATTTAAAGTATCTTGTGTCTCAGGTTGTTTTTCTTGCTGGACGGTCTCTTGTGTCTCTATCTGCTGCAATTCGAGTCTCTTATCCTGTGACCAGCCGATGGTGCCATCATCGTACTGAATTTTCCACCAGGCAAAACCGTCTGCGTATATCGGTTGATCGTTTAAGATAATGCCTGTGCTTCCTTTGCCCTTTGCTTCGGAAATTCTTGTATCATGAGCGCTGTCTGCTGGTAGCCCCGGTTCTGATCTGACATTCAATAGATCTGTTGTTACAACCTCATCACCCTTTTTGAAATCCTTAGCCTTAAATTGGCCCGCTGATGGAGCAATTTCCTGAGAAAATTGATCCAAATCCCTTGAAATACCCAGAAGTAATTCTTCATCTGGTGGTGGATTTGTTACCGGATTCAGAGTCCCAACTTTTGAGCCTTCCTTGACATTTGATTCATCCTCTGGCTGGGACTTTTCCATTTCCAGGGCATTTGGCTCCGATCCCTGTTTGATATCTGTAGAAGACTCAGCCGATTGGTCTTTTGCCTCAAGATTTTCGGCCACTTCGGAGTCTGTTTGGGATGAAGCTGCGGAAGCATCCTGATTATCGGGCTGCAGTGAAGAGGGCTTGGCTTCTTCTTTAGCAGGCTGTTCTTCTGCAACTATTTTCGGATCCACGAACTCCCCATTGTGAATGTTCTCTATGTAATACTTTAATAGATCCTTATGCGCTTGCTCGCCATTCGAAGTCAACTGCACATCGGATATAGTAATCCTCTTATCATCACCAAAAAGCTCTT
>JAQVZT010000360.1 GCA_028708055.1 Methanothrix sp. | reverse complement strand
TCCTTCTGAACTCATGCGTCGGCATTCTATGATAGTAATCATAACAAAAGAAATATATATTAGATGAACATAGGTAGTATCAGGTGATGGGGCTCTGCACCGAACAAGACTAGTGTCCCTTCAAAGATGCCTTATCACCCTATTCACCTCTAATGATTCATCTAATCCTTCAGCCCGTCCGTGGTCACAGAGAAGACTGCTTCGCCATCCGGCAAGTTTGGTGAATCCACGAGTCTCGCAATTCTCTTTTCGCCCTTGGACTTGCGCAGGTATATCCCAAAGGTGGAGGTATGCCCCAGCACGTGCCCGCCCACGGGTTTTGTGGGATCGCCGAAGAATGTATCCGGCTTGCTCATCACCTGATTGGTCACCAAAATCAGGGCATTGTTAAGGTCGCCAAAGCGCATCAGATCGTGCAGGTGCTTGTTGAGCTTCTGCTGCCTGTTGGCAAGAGTGCCGCGCCCGACGTACTCCACCCGGAGTAATTCAGCCGCTATGGTCGGACACTCGAAAAAGGCCAATTCTGGTCCCTGAAGATAAGATGATGTTGTCTATTAACACCGCTTATAATCCCTATTTTTATCTCAGGGCGTGAAATGCACCACTGATTAAATGCTCAAGGCTTGATATAGGCATTCAATCCGATGGTGACCGGCTTATCATCAACTCTTGCGCTGGTAACGATATTCCCATGTGTACTTGCAACAACGAGGGTCTTGCCGGATGACGATGGGGTTGGTTTTTCCAGATCAATTTCTATGAAGAGCTTGTTATCCTTAATCTCTACTTTAAGAGCCATGCGAGTTCTCCTATTGGCCATCTTTTAGACATGCTCATCTATTACCCTTTCCCTTGCTGGACCTGTTTTGGGATCAACCCAACTCCAAGCAGCAATCCTATCAGAAGCTGAAGGTCTATCTGTGTTCGCGAACCTAAGGTACTCTTCAACATGGAAAAGATAGCTTGTGATGGTGGATTGTCACCTACCCTGCTGCTCAAGAAGCCTTTGGCTTCTTTTTAATGCGATTCCAATGTCATCACAACTATCTTTTATGCTCCAATCAACCTTTGCCAACAGAATTTCCTGGAGGCATTTTTCATATCATCCAGTACAGCCCTGTCCACCTCTAATCCTTCAGCCCTTCCGTGGTCACTGAGAATACCGCCTCTCCGTCCGGCAGGTTTGGTGAATCCACGAGTCTCGCAATTCTCTTTTCGCCCTTGGACTTGCGCAGGTAGATCCTGAAGGTGGAGGTATGCCCAAGCACGTGCCCGCCTACGGGTTTTGTGGGATCGCCAAAGAAGGTATCCGGCTTGCTCATGACCTGATTTGTCACCAGGATAAGGGCATTGTTCAGGTCGCCAAAGCGCATCAGATCGTGCAGGTGCTTGTTGAGCTTCTGCTGCCTGTTGGCAAGAGTGCCCCGCCCCACGTACTCAGCCCGGAAGTGAGCGGTCACGGAGTCCACAATGATCAGGCGCACAGGATATTCCGAGTCCTTCGCCTTATCAGCCATCTCCATGGCTTTCTCAGCGAGGAGGATCTGGTGATTGGAGTTGAAGGCTCTGGCCACGCTGATGTTCTTCAGGAAATCGGCAGTGTCGCGCTCCTGCCCATCGGGCGAAGCCGGCAGGCCTTTTACCATCTGAGCGATGCGCTCCGGCCGGAAGGTGTTCTCAGTGTCGATGATGATAACCGAGCCATGCAGGCCCCCCATCTCGGTGGGCAGCTGCACATTCACAGCCATCTGATGGGCCACCTGCGTCTTTCCCGATCCAAACTCGCCATAGAGTTCCATAATGGATTGGGTCTCCATCCCCCCGCCCAGCAGTTCGTTGAGGTTCTTGCTTGCCGTGGTGATCTTGCCCACCAAGCGCCTGCGCTCCAGGATTCGGTCTCCCGTCTCAAATCCGCCTACATCCGCCGCCTCTCTGGCTCCGGCGATGATCTTGGAGGCAGTTGCTTCTCCTACCTCTGCAGCTGCCACAAGCTCTCCCGGAGAAGCGACAGCTATGGCTTCTACTGAGGAAAAGCCAGCCTCGCGCAGCTTTTCCGCGGTGGCCGGTCCCACGCCCGGCAGGTCTTCCAATAATTTTATCGGCATCTTCCCAGTTCCTCTAAATCTTCTTCAAAGATTCCTCAAATGCTCCTCAAAGATAGATCGCAGACCTTATTTAACAATCTTATCCGGGCGGGGCGAAAGTAATCCTGGTGCGCCATCCGCAGGACAGCTCCAGCTCTTCGTTGTATCCGCTCTTGGCCATGGCATCGATGATTTCCGCTCTGTATCCCAGGTCAAGTCCAGCCAGCAGATCGACGTGCTCTCCCCATAGAGCCACTCTGATGCGACCGGTATCGTCTGAGATGTAGATATTGGCGACCCTTCCCACCTTTCCGTCGTCCCTCTGAAACTCCCGCACTTCACCCAGGCCGGTCACAAATCCGGAGACGCTGGCGGTCATGCCCGGCTTCAGCTCCGCGATGGCAGTCATCATCTCTCTGAACTGAACGGTCTTGCTGCTCTTTCTTACGGTGCTGAATGAGCCGGTCTGAACCTCCAGAGATCCGTACCTCTCCCGACATGAGCCACCCAAGACTTCGAGGGTCTCACCTTTCTCCAGAGGCATGGCAGCCTGCGCATCCCAGAGGGTCAGCCTGATCTTGCCTGTCTCGTCACCCAAAAGGACCGAACGCACCTGCCCGCTGCCGCCGTCCCTGCGAATGAACTGCCTGATCTCTCCCGGGTCCACGACAGCTCCCAGAAAGTTGATGTCGCTCATATCGCTCTTGATCTCTGAGATCTTGTAGAGCGCCGTCCTGGGGGAGATGTCCGCCTCTACCTCCTCGATGCTCCCGTTTCTGCCCAGGTTAACTTCGGTGCCTGTGTAGCCCTCTTTTGCCAATCCCCTGATCTTGAGGCACTGCCCCACCTTCAGATCGCCGGAACGGACCAGCTCCGCAGTCTCATCCCAGAGAGAGACGCGCACCGATCCAGACTCATCGGCCATCGTCAGGTTGGCCACCCGGCCTAAAGAGCCGTCGGATCTGGGAAACTCCCGGACCTCGGATACGGCGATAACCTTGCCTGTGAAGATGACGTTTCCGGTCTCAGGCCGGATGCTGCCTATCTTTGTCAGCACCTCGGAAGCTCCCAGGTCACGGGCCACCAGCATGGCAGCTGTCCGGCTGTCGCAAAGGCCGGCCATGAGGGCTA
>JAQVZT010000359.1 GCA_028708055.1 Methanothrix sp. | reverse complement strand
TAGTCCATAGCATAAATGGCGATGGAGCGAAATATACCGCTAACGATGTCAATCTCATGTCGGACGCTGCAATTGCAAAATATGCGGCATCAGAACAAGGAAACACCCAGGGTGCAGAATACCTTGGAGGTGTCTAAGCCTTTTTTTCTCTCAAAAGAAAAATTCTTTTTCGCTCAAGAAAATTTTCTTTTTCGAAAAAAAAAATCTTCCTCAGAGTTCATCTCTGCCTTTTGGAGTGCTCTCTGAAGTGCTATTCAGCTTTTTAACCTTTGCCAGACGCGCTTTCGTCGCTTTGATTGAGCCGGCCAGGCTCGAGGCTGACTCTGCCGCCTCGCTATCCGCGGATACCTTCTCCGGCTTGGCAGAGACAAGGCCTCCCTCAAAGTCAATATTCATCGTCAGATAGCTGTTATTGGAGTATCTGTAGATGAGTTCCACCGGCCTGCTCAGCGGCGAGACTGAATTGAATATCAGATTGGATCGGAGGGTTTCATTCTGCACCAGCACCGTTTCAGACAGGCCTTTCTTTATGTAGTTATCATATTCTCTGCTCGTATACTCCCAGCCCCACTGATCCTTGAGCGTAAAATTATTGGCTTGAATCAAGAGCTTTTTTGTATCATTATTGGTTATCGCCACATCCAGTTCGATCGTCTTCCGATTGGAGTTAATAGAGGACCGGAGTACTCCGTAATAGAGCAATGCGACATTCTTATTGCTGGCGTTGACCAGCTCGGGAAAACGTATTGAAAACTGCTCTCCGCCATTCTTATCTGAAGATAGATCTAGAGTCAGGCTCTTGGCTATTGTCTCCTTGGGGACGACAAATCCGATCAACCGTCTTCCAGGCTGCAACTCCTTTATATTTTGAGGACTGGCTTGAAAGACCCGATCATTTCCATCGGTAAGGCTGTAAGAAGCACGAATTGGCTCTTTTTCGCTCCCGTTTAGCCTGCTCAGGCGTGTATCTACAACCAGAACGGAATAGGAATCAGAATATGCGGTTCCGGTGAACCCGGGGTCCTTGAAGGAGCCGAAGATCGTGCAGTTGACGACGCCGTTGCTCATCTGCACAGGATAATCCTGGGCGATCACCGGCAAAGAAGCCACGAACAGAGCCAGAGCCAGCCATCTCATCTATAACATACCCCCACAGTTATTATACTCCGATATTATGATATATTCTTTTGGGTGCCATTCTTTTAGGTGCCCGTTAAAAAATTTCCCTGAATACTCCTGAGGACGGCCTGCAATTGCCATCCTCAAGAGCTTCCCCTCAGGCTCAGGCGGATATGCTCGATGTGCTATTCGAGGCGTTGCTGGATATGCTGGCATTCGTACTTGAACTTGTGTCCGGCGTCTTCTTATCCAGGCTCTCCTTAGTGGAAGCAAGCCGCGCTTTGCTTGCCGCTATCTTATCTTTGATAGAGGTGCCGATCTTGACAGTTGCGTTCTCCTTGGCTGCCTCCGGCGCGGCCCCGCTTGCAGCTGGCTGAGCCGCAACAGTCTGATCTGAAGCAGGCGGCGTGACTGCGGGCAGAGGCTGGGCAGGAGCCGGGCTCTTTGTGGCATTGCTGCCATAAACCATTTCATCAGTGAGCGGCACGTAGTCCCTTTCAAAATTGATGATGATCTGGTCGGGCGCCATGTAGTCATAGGCCAGCGCAGCTGGACGGCTCTGCAGCGAGACTCCGGTAAAGCCAAGCTTGACTCGATCGGAGGTGGCATTCTGCGGGCCTACGACCTCCGGATCAAACCCTAGTGTCGGCTGATAGGGCCATCCCCACTGGTCCAGTAGAGTGAAGTTCTCCGGGCTGACAACGAGGTCTTTAGTACCGTTATTCTGGACGCGGACCTGGATGACTATGGCCTGCTCGTCGCTGTTGATCAGCCAGTCAGTAATTCCGTAATATCTCACAATCAGATTAGCGTTGCTGCCTTTGGGTGTCCCCCACCAGTTGATGTAAATGGGCTTTCCTCCAGAAGGCGTCACATTGATAAGTTTCATGAGGCGGTCATTGCTGGTGAGGAAATATATCGTCTGCCTTCCGGAAGAAAGCTGCCTGTAAAGGCCGACAGGATAGATGATATTGTCCGCATCGATTAATTGATATGTAGCATTTTCAGCGCCCATGAGGCCGACATCAACCTTCAGGATTTCATGAGTGACGTTCTCATCGTCCAGAGGCGTCCTGCTGGCTGCAAAGAGCACCACAGTCGCGTTCCCATCGCTTCCCTGAAGCGGCACGGCCTGGACCGTGCCCAAAGCCAGGAACAGCAAAAGAATCAGAGCAATCGATTTTATCTGAATACCCCCATTATGTCTATATCATCCAGTTCTTCCTGTTTCAATTCTCTAGCAGGTTCAATTCTCTCTCAGGTTATATACATTTTATCCAAGAAAGACAAGACCGCCCAGGCTGGGAAACCTATATCTGCCCCTTTTATCATAAGCGGAAGCGGTGTTCTAGATTGTCATCGCCTATCCTTGTAACCTGCGGCCTACCCTATGCCAATGGCCCCTGTCACCTGGGCCATTTAAGAACCTATGTACCTGCGGACATCTTTGTTCGAGGATTGAAGAAGATGGGAAAAGATGTGCTCTTCGTATGCGGTTCGGATGCCCATGGAACTCCCATCGTGGTCAATGCCGAGGCTCAGGGAATCACTCCCAAAGCACTCGTCGCCAGATATCACCAGCATTTTGACGAGGTCTTCAAAGGCATGGGCGTCGATTTCAACTTCTTTGGGGATACTGACGATGCCGCATGCCACAATCGCACTCAAGAGATAGTCCAGGCCCTGATGGCTGAGGGCCACGTCTATTCCAAAGATATCGAGCTGGCCTACTGCCCAAAATGCGAGCGCTTCCTGCCGGACAGATATGTAGAAGGGGAGTGCCCCTACTGCGGAAAGCCCGCTCGGGGCGATGAGTGCGATATGGGCTGCGGTCGCCACCTGGAGCCGGGTGAGATCAAAAACGCAGTCTGTAAGGTCTGTGGCGGAAAGGCAGAGTACAGAAAGCAAACTCATTATTTTTTCAAGCTCTCCCAGTTCAAGGATTTTCTGCTCTCCTATCTTGAAACGCTAGGCGGGACGGCATCAGCCCGCAATTACGCCAGGGAGTGGGTTTCACAGGAGCTGAAGGACTGGTGCATAACCCGCAATATGGCCTGGGGAGTTAAGTTTCCGGGACACGATGATCTGGTGGTCTACGTC
>JAQVZT010000358.1 GCA_028708055.1 Methanothrix sp. | reverse complement strand
TAGCGCGCTGGTGGAATAGACGTAGAGCGCATTTTCTATGTTGCAGCCTGAGTGGATTCTGCCCGAGTCGGTGAGCACTGCCGCACCCACCGCGAAGCCCGAATACGGAGCATAGGCATTCAGACTCGCCTCGCGTGAGGCGTTCACCAGTACAGAAAACTCTGACTCGTTAAGCTCTCGCACAAACCACCGACGATAGAGTTGGTCGTATCTTCCATCCTGCTTTATGATCTCCATTCCTCTATCGAGAGATTGTTTAAGCTCTTGGTCCCTGACTCCAAAGTAGAGTGAGTGCATCTCCCATGGCGTGGCCAGAGCTCTTATGCCTGAAATATTCTGCTGCTTTATCCTAAACCAGGTAGATGTACTTCCACACACAAATGCATCCGCTTCGCCCTGGAGGAGTGCCTGCAGGCATTGCCCTTCATAATCATAAGCCAGAAGCTGGACGCCGGTCAGATTCTTCACGATGTTATATGAAACGCTTCCCTTCTGTGCAGCAACCTTTTTGCCCTTAAGCATGGACGCAGATTTGATACCGCTATCATCTCTCACAAATGTCATTATGTCCCAGGCGCCATGCGGGCTTTCGGTGAAGTTGTACAGCTTTTGCCTCTCTTCTGTTTTGATAAATCCTCCAATGACATCTGCTTCTCCCTTCTGGAAGGAGAGCTGCGCATCAGCCCAGATCATAGGCTGTGCCGTCACAGAAAATCCTTGCACATTGCCTATCAAATTCAATAGATCCAGCTCAAAGCCCCGGACTGAACCGTTATCCTCGTAAGTGAAGGGGCCATAGTCTTTGTCAAATACGAACAGTATCCCGGTTGCATTATCAGCTGCATTTGAGGAGCCAGACGGGGAGGCGGCGATAGCCTGCCCGGAGGCGATGACTATCAGAGCTGCCAAAACGGCAAAAAACCAAGTGGGTTTCATAGGGATATATTAAAATCGTCAGGATAAATCATTTTTCAAAGACAGCTCGGAAATATCTTACCCCATCCTTCCCCGCGCCGCCTTCTGCACGCTCTGATCCTGGTCCTCTGCCAGCCGCTTCAGAGTCTCGGCTGGTGTATTGGGATTTTCCGCCACCGCTGCTCGCACCATCCAGGACCAGTGCCCAGCAAGCTCATCCAGAATCCTGCCTTCCAGTTTCGCATTGCGGGCCAGAGCCTCCCTGACCTCCCAGCTCTTGTCGGCTGCAAGGCCTGCCAGCGCCTGCGCGGGCGTGCGGGGGTTCTGCGCCGCAGTCATCCGCACATCCATGATCCTGTCTAGGGAGAGGTAAATGAGCAGGTCCTCCGGAGTGGATGGATTTTTGGCAATGTTGTTTCGCACCTCCCAGAAGATGTCCTTGACCATCCTGCTCATCGATTCCACCGTCAAGAGGTGATTGCTTGCCGCTGCCGCTCGAACATGATCATCGGCATCCTGGGCGAGATAGGCCAGTGTTCTGGAGTTGACACAAGGGCTCTTTGCAGCCGCCTCCTTCACGAGATAGCGGTTTTTGTGCAGGGTGCTGTCATAGTCCACCATCTCGTCTGCGGCCAGCATCTCCAAAATCTCCTCAGTAACGCGGCTGTTCAGAGCCACCGCCGCCCGGACATATCCGGAGCTGTCCTCGGCCAGGCGGGCCAGGGCCGACGCTGACGCGCGGGAATTGCCAGCAACCGCTTCCCTCACCCATTGTACCCCGTCTCTGGCCAGCATATCCAGGACCTTCTCCGGAGTCTCGGCACTCCAGGCGGCCTTTCTTCGCACATGCCAGTCCCAGGCGCGGGCAAGCTCCTCCGGATCGTTTTCGTTTTTCTCTTTTTTTTCCGCTGATTGGTCGCTCATCTTGCGCCCTTCCTAAAATCGGGTCTACATATCAATTCGGTAGCAGTAAAAGCCATAAACTTCATCAAGTAGCTCTTTTGTTTTTCGTCCCTCCAGCCGGGACAGCTTTCGCTCTACCAGCGGCAGGCCGATTGCAGGAGCAATCTGGCGGATGAGGCCTTCGTCGCCGGAAACCACCGCATACTTGAGAAGGATTCTGTAACGGCTCATCAGACCGGCCATTTTTTCTGCCACAAGATCGGCATGGCCCCTGACCTCCTCCTCACGCAGCCTTTCGAACCTCTTCTGGCTCCATCCACCTTTGGAGTGCTTTCCCATTACTGAGCTTTCCACCTGGTCTTCGGCCTCAAAGCCCTCCCGGCTCAGAGCCACGCCGATGAAGGTCTCGCCTGCATGGACTGAGAGGACGAGCACGGGCGTCTCCATCATTTCTTCCAGAGGATCAAGGGCAAAGGCACTCCCCTCTCTGCGGAGGTTTTCCTGGACGGGAAAAGGCGGCACTAGCAGCAGGGAAAAGAGCTGTGGACTGTGCAGGACGATTTCCCCCCGCCGGGACTTGATAGCGGAAGAAGACTTCCTGATTGTCGGCGGGAGGGCTTCATCCTCAGCAACAGGACCGGTGTAGTAGGCAGAAAGAAGATCATCTCTGGGCGAGCGGCAGGCCCTGAGCCTTTCTATCAGCCCGTCCATCTCCCGCGTACTCAGCATCCTTGCCTTGGGCTTCTGCCCTTCGCATGACTCGGCCTCTGGGGCAGCCGCCGGGGTCTGGGTTGTGGCTGACGTGGCTGCGGCGGCGGCCCGCTGCTCGGCAGCTTTCAGGGCCAGATTGGCCTGCTGATTGGCAGCGGCGAGTTTGGATATCTTCTCGTCCCTCTTCTCGATAGTGCTCAGAAGCTGCTCCTTTTCGCCCTGCAGCTGTGATAGCGCAGCTTGCAGCTCCGCTATGCGATCTTCCAGCTTCTTCTTGCCGAAAAGGTCCACCAAAAGCTTAGCCTCCAACCGGTTATCGCACGAACCTATCAATCAGGTCGAGCGATGTTGTCTCCAGGCCGCAGTCCTGCAGATGGTGCGCCAGAAGGCTCGCTCTCATCCCTTCAGGATGGTAGACCAGCACCTCTTTGGGCGAAACATGCTCGATCATCCTCATCAGGCCGCGAAAATCCAGGTGATCGGAAAGCTGAATGGTGGGATAGGACGTGTCCCTTCTCCCGGTGAGAAAGTATTTGCTGCGGCAGTGCACCTGGTGCAGATTCCAGGGGGTGACCACATTGGATATGCCGCCATGCACCTCGGAGAGAGGACCGGCGACTTCACCCATCAGTTCCCGTGTCAGGACCAGGCTCTTCTCATCCATGCCGATCTCATCTTTGTAGCCCATGGCCCTCATAAGT
>JAQVZT010000040.1 GCA_028708055.1 Methanothrix sp. | reverse complement strand
GTAAATGAGATCACCCAGATGGTGGAAAAGTCCGCTCAGACCGGCGTAATTTACATCGGCGGAGGCGTTCCCAAGAACTTCATCCAGCAAACCGAGGTCATAGCGGAATTGATCGGCGATTACTCCGGAGGCCACAGCTATGCCATTCAGTACACCACAGATGCCCCCCACTGGGGAGGCCTGTCAGGCTGCACCTTTGAGGAAGCAGTCTCCTGGGGCAAGGTCAGGAAGGAAGCAAGCAAGGTGCAGGTCTTTTCCGATGCCACCATTACTGTGCCAATCGCGGTGCAGGCTCTACGGGAATCGGGCCATCCGCGCAGGAGCGTTCCCCGCTTTGACTGGAAGGATGAGGGTCTCGCGCTGAAGTACGAAAAAATGTAAAACCATATCGCATTTGCCTCTTTCCATAGCTGCTGCTCCAACGCATGCTGCTCAGAGCAGCATTGCAGCCCATATTTTTCAGATCAGTTAAATTCTAAATAAATTATCTTTCATTATACTTCAATTGATATTGAATTTCATTAAATGCAAAATAAATTTTCGACCAAAGTTATTTATATCAGCACGCGCCAAGATTCATCACATAAGGGAAATAGAAATAAGGGGATTTATTATGTACAAGGGGTGGAAATTACCTATTCCATGGGCAATGTTCAAGATGACGTTGCTCGTCGTTCTGCTTTTGGCCGCCGCATCCGGCGGTCAAGAGCCATGCAGCGATGCTGATGGGAATTGCAAACCTTTGTGGAGTTTGCAGGTCAAAGAGCAGGCCACTTTTGCCCAGGCATCAGAAAGCTTCGAAAATGATCTCGTCAGCCCGAATGCAATTGACACGGCAAGAATTGCATTTGATTTCCAGAATCAATCCGCTTCGCCTGAGACCCAGCAGGTCACTGCAGGCAATGATTCCGTTAAGGTCATTAAGCTCTTTGCTGGCGACATCAACAATGATCTGCTCAGTTTCAATATCACCAAACTGCCGCTTCACGGCAGTATCAGCGGAACTGCGCCAAATATCATCTACCAGCCAAATGCGGGCTTTAAAGGGAATGATTCGTTTGTTGTCAGCGCAACCAGCGTATCGGGAATGGAAAAGAATATTGTCGTCTCAGTCGATGTGGTTTCGCTCAGCCATCCACCTACCGTAAGGATCCGCAGCCCGCGAAATGGAGAGGTATTTACTGCCAATCCCGGCCCGGATGGCGCGACCGGTTACTCAGTAGAGATACCTGTTCATGCCACATCATCCGGCGACGTTCAGTCGATCTCGTTTTATGATAACTCCGATCCGACGCCGATAGGTTCAGGCATCTGTGAAGACACCAGCGGAAACTGTCCTGTTACCATAATCCACAATTTCCTGGCAGGGACTCATGTCCTGACTGCCAAAGCCTTCTCCACCAGATGGGGAAACAGCTGCCCATCCCTGCCGGTTGTCATAGTCGTCAATCCTTCCCAGCCGGCGGTAAGGATCACCAGCCCACTTCCCGGCCAGATATTCGCCTCACCAGAAGAGATCACCATCACTGCGGATGTGATTGATAGCAAGCCGGTGAGCCGTGTTGAGTTCTATGCCAATTCGCTGATGATCTGGAGCACGACAGAGAGCAAGTCCACATACACATTTGAGTGGGGTAGCGTAAAGCCTGGGGTATATAACATTGTCGTAAAAGTAATAGAGGATCCGGATACCATCGCCATATCCAAACCGACGCTCATCATCGTTGTGCCCGAAAGGCCCTTGAGCAAATCCGATCTCGCTCTGAGCATGGCATCCAGTTCAAATCCAGCTCCATTGGGCGGACTGTTCAACTACATTCTGACGGTTACCAACAGAGGCCCTGACAGCGCAACTGCGGTCACAGTGCAGGATTACCTGCCGCCTGAATTGGAGTTCGTATCCGCGAGGGCCAGCCAGGGAGAATATGAATCAGGGGTCTGGCAGCTTGGCAAACTGACCAAATACAATAGCGCGAGACTGGTCCTCAACGTAAGAGTTCTGCCGGGCTCGCCTCTAAGACAGGTAGCCAATACGGCATACGTTTACGGAGCTGAGAGAGACCCGGACAACTCCAATAACCATGCCATAGTGTACACAAATATAGAAGAGAGCTGGGCTGCAACATCTGAAGCAAATTCCACGGAGGTTGCCTCCGTGGATGCCAACCCAACCGATATGGCTTCCCAGGATATTAATTCGACACTGACCAACTCAACAGTGGTCGCTTCTGCGCAGAATTGATCCTTAATTTTTTTGCATCTTTGCGCAGCATCTCTTCGTATCTCTTCTTTTTTCTCAACCATTGCACAGAGAAAATAGCATCGGGCTCGCCGGGACTCGAACCCGGGTCAGCGGGTATCTTCGACATCAGTCACCGAAGCCCGCTAGGATGTCCGCTACCCTACAAGCCCAACGTTCATTGCTTGGAGGCTTCCTGGCTATTAACCTTTCCCGCAAAGCCGCAAAGCTAAAATGCGAATAATGGGAAGAAATGATTGGAGAATGATCATAATCAATGACCCGCTTTCTCAGCAATTGTCCTAGATGCGGCTATGTGGCCGAGGCCTGGAGCGAAGATGGCGTTTCCGTTCAGGTTCGCTGCAAGATGTGCGGCTATGAGGGACGTCAGCCTCATCCCGACCTGAAGAACGGGGCCTGGCGGGTGGGATGAGGATGAGAGAGCTATGAGGATGGTCGGTCGATGAGGACCAGTCACGCCCTTCTCCTTCGTTTGCGGCATGATCCGCGGTTTGATTTTCGTAAGGCAACGGTGGAATTTGTCGATAGGGGCGCTCCCGGCGATAGGTCCGCCGTCCCGGGAGAGAGGATAATCCGCCTGGAGCCTGGCTGGATGGAGATAGAATGGGAGAATAAGATCAAGTTCATTCCATTCCACCGCATCCGGCGAATCACTTACGACGGGGCAATCATGTGGGAGAAGAGCGATAATCCCCTGACTGAGACCTAGGCCAAACAACTTAGATTATAACAACCTGCTGCGCCTAGCCGTTGGATCGGCGCACCTTGCGCTCATTTCTATCCAGGTATTCCTTTATGGCATCAATTACGACATCAGAGCGCTGCACGTAGAGAGAGCCCCTGCTCTTTACTACAAAGCTCATCAGCCGTTCATTCAATTCCTGACTCAGATCCACCTCGATTTTGGGCATGATTTTCTCTTGGGACAATGTAGTATTAATACTTAATTTTTCGTGATGCCGCACTTCAGGGCTTGAGCCTTTTTATCTCCAGGTATCCGACATCATCTCCGACATAGGCGAAGATCATGAGCTTTCTCACCGAATGGGCGAGGCGCACCGCTCTGGAGAGCACAGGAGGTAAAAAGACGTGATCCTCAGGCACGGTATGCACCAGATACTCGGAGTGGGGCACCTTGCCCGGCCCCTTCACCTGCTTGTAGACCCGGAAGTGGGTGCCGAATTTAAAGCCAGTCTTAACCACCAGATTTCTGTCCCTCAGATCTTTATAAACCTGGTATTTCTGGTCAAAATCGCTTTCAATCAGCTTTGCTCTCACCGCAAAACCCTTCAGGTCCAGTGTCCCTCCGGCGCGATCCAGCAGGGTAATCATCCCTCGATCCAGCAGGTAGGCAGACTCAACCAGGGAGAGCTGAAGGCGCTCGCCCACGGGCTTGCCAAAGAACCCGCACTCATGCAGCCTTCGGGACGCTTCCGGGTCCCAGAGAACGACGCGGTCCTCTAGCAGCGTGGCCATGCCATTTTCCTTGACCTCATCCATCAGCCCGGACATGACCTTCTCCCTTGCCTCATAAAAGGTGATGTCGCTCTCCTCGTCGACGATGGCCAGCATCAGCTTCTTTCTCATTTGAGAGGCAAGCTTCACCGATTGCATCAGATCCTTCAGAGCAAGGGGCTCGCGCTCGGAGATTACCAGGACATAAAACTCAGCCGGGCTTTTTCCCGGCTGGCCTCCCCTGGGATAGACGCGAAAATCAGGGCGCCCGGGCTGAACATAGTAGCCGCGCTCTCGCAGGTCCTTGTAGACCACATAGCGAAACTCAAAGCCCTTCTCCAGAGATGATGCCGCCTGGAAGAAGGATCGAAAGTCCAGGGCATCTTTGCCTGAGAGCACCCGGATACGGCTGCGGTCCAGGAGGTAGGCGGCCTCAACCAGGGATAGGGCCAGCCCCTTTCCTTTGGGGCGGCCGAAGTAGCCCTGCTCATAGAGATCAGAGAGGGCCTCAGGGCCCAGACTGACTTTATCGCCAAGAAGCCGGGCGACTATTTCTTCGGACATGTCAGGCAAGAACGGTAGGCAAGAGTGTCAGACAGAAGCGATCCTGGTCGATGGCCTTCTGCGTTCAGCATTCGAGCTTGCCCGGCCAGATGCCGTGCATGATGCCCAGGGATTTGTCCACCAGGCCATGCACATCGCTCGCCGGATAGCCTGCCGAGAGCAGATATGACTCAACGTGGTTTGGCACGGCAATGGACATCTGCTCCACCATGGATACCGTCTGCAGAATGGTGTTGTCTCCCAGTTTGAAGGGAATGATGGCGTCGGAGACGATCAGCTCGAAGATCTCAGGGCTGATGGGCCTTTCGATTGCAGAGAGATAGGCTTCCAGAATCTCGCTCGTCCAGTCATGCTTCTTGCCTTCGTCCTGGTAGGGCATGACCACGACCTCGCGGGTCTTGGCAAGCTGCTCTACAAGCTGAGCTGGGGTGACATCTCCCTTGAAGACCAGGTTCAGGAAGTTGGTGTGAGGTACGGTCGTGGGCACTTTGCTCGCGCGCACAGAGAACTTAACCTCCTCGAAAACGGTTCCGGCGTCGGTTCCCTGATGTCCGGCGCCCTTGCCGAACTGGATAGCGCTGGGAGAAGCTTTGACCACTGTGTGGGGGTCGCCGTGGCGGCGATCGATGTTGCCAAGGACGGCAGAGAGGCCCAGAGGCCGGGCGGCCAGAGCCAGCCTGGACAGGCCGGTGGTGTTGCAGCTGGTACATTGCACCAGTTTGGGCTTGGCTTTGCTGAACATCTCGTAGTTCTCCAGGCCAAAGAAGAACTCACGTGCGAAATCGGCCTTCAGCTCATCGGTGATCTTGACCTTTCCGCCTTCAGTCAAACCCTTGAGAAGCTCGGGCCGGTCGGCGCCGCCCATGAGGGAGACAAAACAGCCATGAGAGAGGCCTGCCTCTACGTATGGCAGCTCCTCGTCGCCAGGAGTGCCCACCATCACGAAATCAGATGCGGCAAAGAAGTCGTCGTAGCCGCCCTCGATCTTGATACCCGCCTTCTCCCACTTCTCTTTGGTGGCAATGTCGCTGACGAAGGCTTTGACACCAAACAGGCGGTTGAATTTGGATACGATAGATAGGGCCCTGCCGTGGGGCTTCCTGAGCAGTACACACAGGTCGCCACCGATTCCGGCTGCCTTCTTGACCTGCGCCAGTGCCAGAAGAGTTCGCTTATTCTCTGTACCATCAAAACCTACAAACCCAGCATTCGACTTCAAGCTTCTTCACTTCCTGGTTGAGAGTCTAAGTGACTATATTTTAATGTTTCCGGGATTGTAGAGGGCCATTATTCTATCGGCTGTGTACCTGGCGCTCTCTTCCAGGTTCATGCGGGTGGTGTCAATGGCGATTTCAGGTGCTAGGGGCTCTTCATAAGCAACATTTACTCCCGGCACGGCTGCCTTCTCGCCTGCCGCCTTCTTGTAGATGTTCTTTGGCGAGAACTTAGCCTTTCGCTTGCTCTCTCTTTGCATGCATACGGAAAGGGGCGCCTGGATAAAGACCTCGGCAAAATTGGCAATTAGTTTGCGGGCAAAATCACGATAACGGCGTCTGTTGGCAGTAGCATCGATGATGACGTTTACCCCTTCGTCCGCCAGGAGCTTTCCCATGTAGGCCAGGCTGGCATAAACGATATCCCGCTCGTCTTCGGTATATTTGGGCTCGGGAGTTATCGCTCTTCTGATCTCATCCAGCTGGAGTATCCTGGCTCTCACGCCCTTTTCAGACAGAATCGCTGAGACCCTCTCAGCAATGGTGGTCTTCCCGCATCCCGGAAGGCCAGTAAACCACATGACCCATGCCATGATCAGAGAAATGGCATCATCAATAAAAAACCATTCCACAGATGTACCAGGAGAATAGAGTGCCAGAAGAATAGAGCGCCAGAAGAATAGTGTGCTAGAGGAATGGTGTGCTAGAAGAATGGTGTGCTAGAAGAATGGTGTGCTAGAAGAATGGTGTGCTAGAAGAATGGTGTGCTAGATGAATGGTGTGCTAGATGAATGGTGTGCAGGATTAGTAGAAGAGATGAAGGCGAAAGGGAAAGGCCGAAAAAGAAAGAAAGGCTGAAGGAGTCTTCAGCCGAACAGGGCGCCCAGGCCCTCTACACCGCTCTCCTCTGCAGCTTCCTTATCCGCTTCAGGCTCCTCTGCCTTGGCAGAGGCCTTGGCGGCAGCAGGTGCGGCTGCGGCTGGGGCTGCGGCGGCAGCGGCGACGGGCATTGCGGCAGCCTGGGAAAGGACGGATGCGATGTCCACGCCTTCCAGTGCGGCCACAAGGGCCTTGATCCTTATCTCGTCAACGGCGGCACCGGATGCCTCGACGACCTTCTTGATTCCATCCTCGTTAACGTCCTTACCTGCGCTGTGAAGCAGTAATGCAGCGTATACATATTCCATTTGAATCTACCTCGAATTTACCTTTGATCAAATTTATCCGAAGAGAGCACCCAATCCTGCAGCGGTGTCTCCTTCATCTTTCTTCTCTTCGCTCTTTTCCTCGGCCTCGTCTTGAGATGCGGCAGGAGCTGCTACAGGAGCAGCTGCTGGGGCTGCCTCTCCGCTGGCCAGACTGGATAGCGCTTTAGCATTGGCGGCGGCCTTGGCTAAGAGCATCTCCATCATGCCGGGCACGGGCAAGCCTGCATCCAGAACCAGGGCTCTGGCTTCGGTCTGGGCCTTCTGCAACATTGGCCCGATGGTCTGCGGCGTAGCGTAGCCAACCTTAACTGCAAAGCTGAATGCTGTAGCAGAAGCCCTGGACAGCTTTGAGATCTGACCATCCACATCGATGAAAAGATCCTTGACGCCAAAGATCAAACCGCCTTCGTAGGCCGCTCGCAGTTCCAGGCCCACGTTTCTGGGGAAGATCTCCATGGTCTTTAAAATGTCAGCGGTCTTGGCTGAGACTACCTCACCCTCTTTGGCCAAAGTGACCTTCTGGTTGATGACCACCTTTCCGCTCTTGATGGCAGCAGGGATGCCGGCTGCCTGAAGCTTTCCGACCATTGGTCCCGGTGAGAACGATGTCTCCCCGGCCTCAACCACGATATCCTTTGGAGCACGGGCACCGGCCTTGATGGGCATGGGCCGCTTACTCTTCTCCAGGAGGGCATTCAGCTTGAAGGGGTTGTCATCGCTGAAGAGAAGAGCAGTCTGATCTTCAATGAAATCAGCCAGAGGCCCGATATCCGGAAGACTGGATTCCAGGGCGCGGCGAGCGATGGTGTTTCTAACCACTCTTATCTCGGCATTGCCTCTGAGGGCTCCTCGCAGCTGCTGCAGATTGTCGGCCGGTATCTCCCTGAAGCCGACAATGCCGACAACGCGGCTCTTCTTGATCATCCCGACAAGCTCTTCGACCTCTTTTACCTTCCATTCAGGAATATGGGCAGTGTGTCGAGTCTCTGCTGCCATTTAGATCACCCTTATGGAAGGCCCCATGGTGGTCTTGACGTAAACCGACTTAAGGTTGTGTCGACCATCTTTGAGGGTCTGCTCGAGCTTGACTATGACCGCTTCAATGTTTTCGGCCAGCTCTTTAGTGTTCATCTTTCTGTTACCGACAGTCAGGTGGAAGGTCGGTTTATCCCTGGACCTGATCTTGATCAGGTTCTTGAGCCTCTGTACCTGAGGGGTTACATCCTGAGTAGGCGGCAGTGGTGTGGGCATCTTGCCCCTCTTGCCGAGAATGGAACCCAGGCTCTTACCTATGATCGGCATGAACTGAGTCTCTGCTATGAAGAACTTGTACTCGTCTGCCATTTTGCGCACAGCTCTCTTATCGCCGGCGAGCTCTTTGATCTCGTCCAGTGATATGACCCGGTCAGCACCGGCGCTCTTGGCTCGAAGTCCAGTTTCTCCTGCAGCGAATACAGCGACCTTGGTCGGTTTGCCAAGTCCGTGGGGCAGAATAACCTCAACATCGACCCTGTTGGCCGGTTGGGCCAGATCGATATTATGGAGGTTAATGGCCAGATCCACGCTCTCGCTGAACTTTCTGGCAGGTGCCTCAGTGACAGCCTGTTTAACGGCTTCTTCGATATCCATTTCAATCCTCCGTAGTCTTCGACGCTATAGGTCTTCTACGGCTTCTCAAAAAAGAGAATTAGCAATCAGATAATAACTTTCTATTTCAAGCCTTCGCTTCTAGCAATTCATCATATTTGCCGCCGGCCACAGCCAGCTGGGCCTCTTTGCTCTGCATGCCGTCGATGGTCGCGCCCACAGATCCTGCCGTGCCAATGACCTCACGGGCTGCGTTCTTCAGGGTCTTGGAGAGAATGCCTCTCCTCTTGATGTTGGCGATCTTGATGACCTGCTCCATAGTGATGTTGCCGACCGCGTTTTTGTCGCCGGTGCCCTTCTCTACGCCCATCTCCTTGATGATCAGGGCAGACGTGGGTGGCGTTCCGACTTCGACTTCAAATTCGGTCCTGGACTTTACTATGACTTTGACGGGAACCTGCATTCCATTGAGATCTTTGGTCTGTTCATTGATCTTGGCGACCACCTGGGCTACATTTACACCCAGAGGTCCCAGGGCCGGGCCCAACGGTGGTCCCGCGCTGGCCTTTCCGCCAGGGACCAATGCTTCTACGACATTAGCCAATACTTGTCACCTCAAATTATATTAAGTTCCTTCTTTGCTGAGCACGCGCACGTGATCTCCCCGCACTGTGATGGGGATAGGCACCATCGCTTCAAAGAGTTCCAGGGTAATCTCTTCCTTGGCAACGTCTACCCGTTTAACTCTTGCCTTCTCGCCCTTGAATGGCCCGGATATTAGTTCGATAATGGCCCCTTCCTGAATTCCGACTACGGCCGGCTTGGGGGAGAGAAAGTGTTCGACCTCTTCGATATTTGAGGCGCCTTTTATCACTGAGCGAGCATGGGGTATTCCTTGAATAGCCTGATCTACGATCTCCGGAGCTGGTGATTCCACAAGAACGTATCCTTTCAGCACATCAGGTACCAGCAGTGCCCTTATATCATACTTTTCCTTGCGCGCTATCTGGGCGATCATGTTGGCCACCGATCGTTCCTGATTCGCAGTGGTCTTTACAACATATATGCTGGTCTCGGACATTCCGCCTTCTTAGACGAACCTCGGGTATAAAAAGGTTTGTAATACAATGGAAATCTCTTTATAGTATAAACAAGGGAGTTGGCAAGGGGTGAGTATCTAAAATGAGTGGCAGGACTGACGAGCTTCGGGGCCTCGTTATGAAGATTGGTGCCTCAACCAAGGTCGTGGAGAAGCAGGCCACCCGCCATGGTAGTCTCCGGGGAAGCGGCGAAATCGAGCGCGCTTTATTAGGTGTGGTCCAGGAGATGATAAAACAGTATAACATCCAGACAAAGCTGACCGCTGAGCAGCTTTCATCCGTTGTAAGGCTATTTTACAAGAGACTGAGTGATACTGAGATCGCTGAGCAATTGGGCGATCGAGCCCTAAACAAGACTGTCAGCAGAGCCAGAATCAAGCTCCACCTGTTTCGGGAGACCGATTTGAAGCCGCCCTTCGACAGGGACGAATTTCTCCGCCTGGCAGAAGCCAACAAATCCGTCAAAGAGATGGCAGGGATTCTGAGAGTGGCGCCTTCCACTATATCCGAATACAGGAACATCTTTGATAGCCAGAAGGCATCGGAGAGAGATGGATACACCAAGCGTTTCCAGGAGATTCTCTCCGACCAGGATGTATCCGAGCGCATGGTCACAGCCCATTCCGAGGATGGACTGTCGGATACCATCGATACCGACTACGAGGCGGCAGAGGCCTGAGGAGCCCCTCGCTTCCATTTCCGTTTTCCGCATCGTTCCGATAGTTTGCGATTTGCGCATCATCTGCGACAAAGGAATATCTGCCGCGTCAGGCTTCTATGCACGCGGTCAGTATGCTTTTGAATTACCTCAAAGCCGGCATAGGCAAGCATGTCATCTAGCGGGCGGTCCGCTACAATAACCATGCGCCTGCCAGGTTTGATCACTCGAAATAGTTCGCTCAGACTCTCCTCCAAAAGGAGGTCCTTTGACTTTGCCATGATCTTGGCAGAGCGACCGTAGGGGATATCCAGAACCGCCGCATCGACGGACGATCCTTTCAGCGGCAGGCGCTTGGCATCTCCCAAAAGAAGAGAGCAATCCAGCGACTGCAGATTGCATTTGGCCCCTTTGACCAGGCTTGCCTGAACCTCTATTCCCAGCCCCTGCACCCCGATCAGACAGGCTTCAATCAGGATGCCGCAGGTTCCGGCGAAGGGATCGAGCAGCATTTCCCCTGCGCGAGCCTGGGTGAGGTTGACCAGGGAGCGGGCCATGCGCGGCATAAGAACGCCGGGATGGAAATATGGCTTGAGGTGAGGCCTGCGCGCCTCAAAGGAGCTTCTGTCGCACCTTGCAGCCTCGCGGCCCAATATGATTCTTCCGGAGGTGATGATTGCCCGCAGCACCATTTCCGGCGTCTTCAGGTCTGCTTTGTAGCCTCTTTGAAAAAGGATGCGTCCCACCTCGCGCTCCACGGCATCTGCCGCAGGGGCGGCATCCTTGATGCGCCGCGCCCGGATCAGATATCTCTCCGGGGGAAGCTGCAGAGTGCTCGCGGAGTTGGCAAGCGCCTCAAGGTTTGCTTCGCAGATCGCCAGCACCTCGATGATTCGGTGGGTCATGGCCAGTCGGCTGGCCACAGTTTTCACATCGAGGTCTTCTGCCTCCACTATCAAGCACTGGTCCAGAAAAGCGATCTCAGAAAAAGAGGAGGAGCAGGCCTCCACCAGGGCGAGAGCCTCGCATCTTGGCAGGGTCTCATGCTCCCCGGACAGCTCAAAAGCGTAGGTCTTCATCCTCAATCCAGGTAGCTGTTCACATCCCTGTAATTGAATTTCTTGGAGCCCAGGACGTTTTCCAGGAAATTGAAGAGGGCGCGTCTTACGTCGTCTGAGAGCAGCGGATACCACGTGGGGCTGGCGACAACCACCGCACGGAAGGCAAAGAACGGCGCTATGACCTCCAGAAGCTCATCATCCCCGGTCTTTTCCAGGTAGTTCTCGAAGAACAGCTCGAAGAGGTCTTTCAGGTCGCCGGTCAGGCGCAGGCTCTTCTGCACGGAATAGAATATGTAGTTCATGGCCAGAGCGGTGATGTCATCCGCAGCTTCGCCCCATTCTCCCCGGCTTCTATCGAGCACTGAGAAGTCCACTCCCTCCCGGAACATAATATTCCAGGGGTGGAAGTCCCCGTGCACCTGGCAAAGCCGGGCGGTTTTGCTGCGCAGCATCCAGCGCCACTCTACGCACAGCTTCTCGATATCCTGAAGCTCATCCGGATCGAGGAAGCTGGGAGCATCCGGGTAGTCATCGAGAATGCCGAAGATGCACTCCCCGCTTCCCACCGTCTCCCTGATCTTGCGCTGGTAGAGCGGAGGGCAGTCGTTCTTGACGGCATGTGTCTCCGCCAGGTAGTCGGAGAGGGCGACGACCCGCTTGTAGTCCAGATCGGTTGCGCCCTGCTCTTTTACCCTCTCCAGGTCAAAGAAGTACTCCTTTCCCTCGATCTTCTCCATGAGCAGGAAGTATTCGCGAGCATCTCCCGCTGAGACGAGCTTTCCCTTTTCAGTGAAGTATCCCACATCCAGAGCGGGAACATGCTTGGGCAGGCTCGCAAAGGTAGAGTTCTGCCAGATCAGGATCCCTGCCCGGTCCGAGAAGTGATCGTGGCCGAAGCCATGCTGGACGCGCATGGTGGAGAGGACGGCTGAGCCCTTCTCTCCTTTGACTTCGTACTCGACCAGCAGAGGAGATCCATATCCAAATCCCTTCACGTCCTCGGTGGTGGCTATGGTCTCGCCCATCTTGCGGGTGCTCAGCAGGGATAGGTCCCGCCCGTAAAGGCTCCGCAGGTAAGCTTCCAGGTTGCCTCTTTTCAGGTCCAATGCCAAGACTCTCCTTTCAGGTTCTTTCAGGTTCCGTTCTGCCAGCTGTGCAGGTATCTGTACTGCTCATCGGTGAGCTTCTCCGTCTCCAGGCCCATCGAAGCCAGCTTTAGCTCTGCCACTCTGCGGTCTATCTCCACAGGCACGGCGTGGACCTTCTTGTCCAGGCTCCGCCCGTTCTCTACGATGTAGCGCACTGCCAGTGCCTGGTTGGCAAAGGACATGTCCATGACCTCAGGGGGATGGCCATAAGCGGCAGCCAGGTTGATTAGCCGGCCTTCCGCGAGCAGGTAAAGCCTGCGGCCATCAGGGAGCTTGTATTCGGTGACATTGTTCTGCACCTCTGTCTTTTCCGCAGCCATCTTCTCAAGAGCAGGAATATCAATCTCCACATTGAAGTGGCCGCTGTTGGCGAGGACCGCCTGGTCTTTCATCTGGGCGAAATGCTCCCCACGAACCACATTTATGTCACCGGTGAGAGTTATGAAGAGGTCTCCAAGAGGCGCTGCCTTATGCATGGGCATCACTCCAAAGCCGTCCATGGCTGCTTCCAGGGCTTTTCGCGGCTCGACCTCGACTACTATTACATTTGCTCCGAGACCACGGGCGCGATTGGCGCATCCTCTGCCGCACCATCCGTAGCCAGCCACGACCACCGTCTTTCCCGCGAAGAGGAAGTTGGTGGCCTGCATGATGCCGTGCAGGGTGCTCTGGCCGGTGCCGTAGCGGTTATCGAACATCATCTTGGTCTCGGCGTCGTTGACGGCGATGACCGGATAGAGCAGGGCTTTGTCATCCGCCATGGCCCGCAGCCGCACCACTCCAGTTGTTGTCTCCTCGCAGCCGCCGAACATCTGGGCGGCCAGCTCCGGCTGCTCCTTGTGGATGATGGCGATGGTATCCGCTCCGTCGTCCAGGCTGACGTTGGGCTGCAGGTCCAGGGCTTTCTTGATGCAGTCGTAGTACTCCTTCTCGTTCTCGCCCCGGAAGGCGTAGACATACAGGCCGCGAGCCGCAAGTGCTGCAGCCACCTCGTCCTGCGTGGACAGGGGATTGGAGCCGGTGACGGCCACCTCTGCGCCTCCGGCGACCAGGGTGGTGATGAGGTTCGCCGTCTCCACGGTGACATGCAGGCAGGCCACAATGCGCGCCCCCTTGAGCGGCTTTTCCTTCTCAAACTCCTGCTTGATCTTCTCCAGAACGGGCATGTGCCTTCGCGCCCATTCGATGCGCTTTTCTCCTTCCGCTGCTAGATTGATGTCCTTGACTACGCTTTTCTGCA
>JAQVZT010000357.1 GCA_028708055.1 Methanothrix sp. | reverse complement strand
ACCTTCTTTAACGGCGTCGGGTCCTCGGCGATTGAAGCGCGGATGGCCTGCAGGTCTGCGGACGCAGGCATGTGCGCGCCGCCCGCCAGGAGCGAGCCGCCGGGCATGATGTGGATGTAATAAGGCAGCCGCAGAGAGTGTCTGCCGCCGGGAGCGAGCACGGCGGAGAAGTGATCTTTGTAGGGTGGCTTGTTTTTGGCAAAACACATGTCGTTGTGGATGCGAAAGATGGCATCTTTGGCTGCGAGATCGCCCAGGGGCAGGGCGGCATCGAAGCGGAATATGAGGCCCTGGATGAAGTCTTCGAAGAGCGCTCTGGCCTGGTCGTACTCAGGAAGGTGGGCTGCAAACCATTCGTGGTTGTTGTTCTGGCGAAGGCCATGCAGGAAAGCGAAGATGGGCGGGAATTGGGACATAAGATGATGCGACCTCTGAGCAGCAGTGCTTCGTGGCAAAGAACTCGGAGACGACATCATCCAGCTTCATGAGCTTCTTTACCATAGGGCGATTCTTATTCAGCCTGTACATGCTCATCTCTGCACCCCCGGCGATGTCGGTCTTTGAATTTGCATGAAATCTTTAGTGATAAGAGATAGAATATGATCTTCAACAGGTCTGATCACCTAATCAAATATTCCATATATTTATATTTAGTCTAAATATATTACTATTAATTGTATGTGGATCCAGCCTAACCGATAAAAGAGTAAATCCTCCATAAGAATGTTATTGAGATTGAGACAAAGGATATCTAACAATCAGGCCTTTTTCTATCATTGATCGAAAGGCCGATATACCCCTTCAACTTAGCTGATATCGAAAGGCGAGATAAAATGCTAGTAGGAATTGATGTGGGCGGCACCACCACAGATGCCGTTGTCGTGGACGGCAATAAGGTGGTCAAGACCGCATATGTGCCGACAGATCACGATAACCTGTTGAAGTGCTTGCTTATGGCCTTGGACGAGCTGGTGCAGGGCATCGACACCAGCAAGATCGAGCGAGTGGTTCTGAGCACTACTCTGATTACCAATATGATCGCCGAGGGCAAGACCGATCCCGTGGCTCTGGTGCTCATACCGGGACCTGGAACCAATCCCCGGGATTACGCTCTGGGCGAGAGCGTCATCCTGGATGGTGCTATCGATTTTCGCGGCAAGGAGATTGATAGGCTAAAAGAGTCCCAGATCAAAGAGGCCGCCTCCCGCATCCGTGGCCAGGGCCTCTCCCGCGTGGCTGTGGTAGGAAAATTCTGCCAGAGAAATCATGCCCACGAGCTGAAGGTTGGCGAGATAATGGCGGCAGCCCTGCCTGGCTGCAAGATTGAGCTGGGGCATAAAGTCTCCGGCCAGCTCAACTTCCCCCGCCGGGCAGCGACAACTATGCTCACTGCTGCCACCAAAGACAGCTATGAGCTCTTTGCCAGTGATGTGGCTACTGCTCTCAAGGAGCGAAAGATCAATTCTCCGGTCTATATCCTCAAGGCGGACGGCGGGACGCTACCCCTGGATAAATCCGTGCAGATGCCTGTGGAGACCATCTTCTCAGGGCCCGCGGCCAGCATCATGGGAGTACTGGCACTGACAGAGCCAGGCCGGAGCAGCGTGGTTGTGGATATCGGCGGCACCACCACCGACCTGGCTCTTATCCTCACCGGCAAGCCACTCCTCTCCGCCAAAGGGGCGCGGGTCGGCTCTCTTCTCACCCACGTGCGGGCCTTTGCCGTCAAGTCGATAGCCATTGGCGGAGACAGCGCCGTTTCCATTTGCGGTATGGGCGACGGCGGCGAGGGCCGCGGCTGCGGCAGCCTGGCTGTCGGACCCCACCGGGACGGACCGCCGATGTGCTTGGGCGGAAACGGACCCACGCCCACCGATGCCTTGCGGATTTTGGGGCTATCTCAGATCGGCGATCTCGCCAAGGCTGAAAAGGCCATGCAGATCGTAGCTGATGGCCTGGGCTGCACTGCCAGAGAGGCGGCCCAAAAGGTGGTTGACGGCGTGGTGGACAGGATCGTCTTCGAGGTTAATGAGATGTTCCGGGAATGGGAACAGGAGCCCGCTTATCGCATCTGGGAGATCGTGAAGAGAGAGGCGCTTTCTGCCCAAAGCGTGGTAGGTGTAGGTGGAGGGGCTCCCCCCCTGGTGCCGCTGGTAGCCGCCCGGCTTAAAGCTGCGGTCATTGTGCCCCAATATGCGAGCGTGGCCAATGCCATCGGAGCCGCCGTGGCCCGGCCCACCTTAACCCTGAACCTGCACATCGACACCGAGAACAAAGAGTATTCTGTGGCCGAAGACGGTCTAACCGGCAGAGCAACAGACCAAAAAATGACTCTAGAGGATGCACAGCGTCTGGCCCGCCGGCTATTAGCGGAGCGGGCGGAGCTTCTCGGCATCGGCGAGTACGCTGCCGAGGCAGAGGTTACTTACAGCGAGGTTTTCAATATGATTCGAGGCTGGTCAACTGTGGGAAGACTGATGGACGTGCGAATGGAGATTCCGGCAGGCCTTCTACCATCCTGGGAGAGGTGCTGAAAATGTCATCCCAAGGCAAGAAGGGCAAGACTGGCCTCATATTCTTCCCGGCCTTCGACTGGGCCATCTCGCCCACCCATCCGGAGCGGGAAGAGAGGCTGCTCTACACCCGCGACCAGATCTTCGAGGAGGGGCTGATGGACCTAGCCCAGATTGAGGAGTACAAACCCCGCCTGGCTGAGAAAAAGGACGTGGCCCGCGCCCATTTCTGCGTTCCCGATGTGGAAAGCCAGGTAACGGAGGCGCACCTCATCGCTGCCGGCAGTACCCTAACTCTGGCAGATGCCCTGGAGAAAGGAGAGATCAGGAACGGCTTTGCCCTGGTCAGGCCGCCGGGCCACCACAGCATGCGCGTGGTGCACGGCAACCGCGGCTTCTGCAACATCAACAACATGGCCATCATGGTCGAGTACCTGAGATCAAAGTACGGCCACAAGAGGATCGCTGTCATAGATACCGATGTGCACCACGGCGACGGGACCCAGGAGATATTCTGGCACGACCCGGATGTGCTCTGCCTATCATTCCACCAGGACGGTCACACCCTTTACCCCGGCTCGGGCTTCGTTAACGAGATGGGTGGACCGCAGGCGCTGGCCCGCACCCTTAACGTTCCCCTGCCGCCGGGCACAACGGACGAGGGCATTCACTATGTCCTGGACAATCTCATCCTTCCCGTCCTGGATGATTTCAAGCCCC
>JAQVZT010000356.1 GCA_028708055.1 Methanothrix sp. | reverse complement strand
CGCCACCAGACCGTATTCACCTGTGTCTACTATTACGTAGCCCCGGGTTTGGGAAAACTGCCAGCCGGTGGAATCGATCGGGTCGTATATCTTTGTGCTCTCATTCCATGCCACCTCCAAAGCCACATTCTGCGTAATGGACCTCTTGTCCAGGATCTTTCCGCCAACTGCGAAATGATAGCGGTGGTAATCGTTCACATTCAGGAAGGTATGGGTGAGCACTCCGCCAGCAAAGGCGTCCCTGTACTCGCTGTCATTGCCGAGCAGATCCTCGATGCTGTAGTAGCGCGCCAGCTTGATCTTGAGGCCGTTTTCCGCCATAATGGTTGAATTGTTGTCGATCGCCCATGTTCCCTGGGGCTCGGAATCCGCCGGAGAGACGACGACGCTCGTATCGTTTGGCGAAGCGATAGGCCTCTGATCGGGCGATGCCAGGTATCTGGAGAAGAACCGGTTGAATGTGCTCCAGTTGGATGGCGACTCATACCACGGGCCCTGCAAACCGTACTTCGGGTCGTTATAGAACTGCTGATACGTCTCATTATTCCATGAATCTTTGGTATCAAGGAACATTCCCCAGCTATCAGCAAACTTGCGCAGCCATTCTGAGAACGGCCCATAGTACTGAATAGTATTGTCGAACTGCCCCTTGCCCTCCAGTTCGGGAAGAGGCTGGTCAACCAGGAAATAGAAGTAGCAAATGCTCTGCAAAATTTGATCGCGCGTGAGATTGGCCGGATCATCGAGCACATCCTGCGGGATCAGCTCCGACGCATTGTCTATGAAATAGTAGTATTCAGATAGGCTCTGAACGGGGTTTGTCTGCTTATCGGGATTTATCTCTCTGGCCTTTGCAATGGACTCTTCCAGCATCGTCCCGATTGCCGGCTGCTCATCAATCAATTTTATGAGGTCCTGAGTGATCGCCTTATGGCTGTCCTCTCCCGCCGCGATCATGCTTAAGGCGAGAACAGATGCTGCTATTAGCATTATTATCAGGCAAGACTTCCTTTCAGAAAACATCCTTTTCATTTGTCTTATCTCCTAAAACGCAAGCTTTTCATCTCCAGACCGCGGTCCAGATGATGAAGATATGTTAACTGTTAAACGGTAGCTTTCTAATCTTATTTAGTTTGCCCCCAATTCGGACAGTCCCACCGAGCTGGGCCGTCTTATCCTTAAGCCGCTGGAAATATATCTCATCTGCAATTCTCAATAGATCAGTGATTGCTTTGCAGAGGTCCTTTTCCATCCCATCCCAGGTGCATTTCGGCGCCATTCTGGCTTGCTTTTTGCTGCTATTCCTTTTTCAGTCCGCAGCAGCCCAAGATACTGGTACTGCCACTGCCGCTTTCTGGCTGGAAAAAGGACAGGCATCTCTTTCAAACAGCAGCTTTGCGCAGGCTGTGGAAAGCTTTGACAGTGCCCTTAAGATCGACCCGGAGAACGCATCCGCCTGGGCAGGAAAAGGCATTGCGCTCTCCAGGCAGGGCCGGTACAAAATGGCCGGACTGTGCTTTAGCAATGCTCTGAAGACAGACAGCAATAACTCCAGCCTCTGGGAGGAGGACGGCTGGGCAAAAGAGATGGCAGGCGATTGGGCGGACGCCCGGCGGAGCTACGGGCGGTCCCTGGACTTGCAGCCCGCGATGGCAGAGTCGTGGCTGGGGATGGCCAATTCTTCCCTTGCCCTGAAAGATTACGAAAAGGCCATGCAAAGCTTCAGGAATGCCTCGATCTATGGCGAGAGCGATGCCGGAAAGGCAGGCCAGCTCAGAGTGCTTATCGATCAGGGATCGAGTCTCATGCTGAGAGGCAATTTTGAGGAGGCTTACAATATCAGCAATGAGACGCTTGCCCTCTACCCGTTCAGCATCCCGGCTCTGAAGCTGAAGGGAGAGGCTTTGAGCCGCCTGGGCAGATTTAAGGAGGCTCTCGCCTGCTATAAAGAGATCCTAGCAGCAAGACCTTCGGACGAGCAGGGCCAGCAGGGAGCAGCCAGAGCTCTGGTCGGCCTGGGTGAGACATCTCTTGCAGGAGAGGACGTCTCGCGAGCATTGGAGAATTTCAAGGAAGCTTCCCGTATTGATCCGAGAAATTCAGATGCAGTCTCCGGAATGGTCAGAGCCCTTATCGCAGAAGGTGATCGGTTCAATAGCAGCGGTTCCTTCTCGGAAGCCGTCAAGAGCTACGATACGGCTCTTGTACTTCTTCCATCGGACCCGTCAGCGCTGGCTGGAAAAGAAAAAGCATCAGCTGCGCTTTCCGCCAGGATGAAAGAAACTGAATCAAGGAATGCTTCTCGCCCGGAGGTAGAGCAAGCACTGAAATCCAGCCGCTATTATGAGCAGGCAATAGAGCAGAGCAGGAACGGATCCTACTCTCTGGCCCTGGATAGCCTCAACAGGTCCCTTGCGCTTGCTTCTTTGCCGGAGTCGTGGCTGCTTCAGGGACAGATCCTCTATCACCTGGGAAGAAATTCCGAAGCCCTTGATTCGCTGGACAGAGCAATAGAGACCAACCGATCAAGCGCTTTCCCCCTGGCGTTGAAAGGGCGGATCCTGGCGGCAATGGGAAAATATCGAATGGCCGGGTTATTCTTCGATTCTGCTCTGCGCCTGGATAAGGGAAATATCACCCTTCTAAATGACCTGGCGCATGCGCAGGAAAGCATGCAGAACGAGAAAGGCGCTCTGCAGAGCTACAGCCGGGCGCTTGAGATAGACGAAAATAACCCGCAGACACTGATCGGCAAAGGTCGTCTTTTGCTGCAATTGAAAAGATATCAGGAGGCCTTGCAGTGCTTTTCCCGGGCAGCAGAGAATGAAATAGGAAATGCTGGTTCTTTGCGCGGCATGGGGGAAGCCCATTTTGCGCTCCAGGAATACGACGAAGCACTGCAATCTTACGAGGCGGCGCTGCTGCTTAACTCCAGCGATTTAGACTCATTGATTGGAAAGGCGGAGACTCTGTACGCCCAGAAGAACTACAGCTCCTCAGAGAAGGCGTTTTATCTGGCGCTGAATATCGATCCCCATGATCTTCGAGCATTGCTTGGCAATGGATATTGTCTTCTGGCGCGCCATGAGTATCGCTATGCTCAGGATAACTTTACCAGTGCTCTGGCCCAGGATCCAAAAAGCGTGACAGCTCTGCTGGGAAAAGGTGAAGCCCTCTATCATCAGGGAGACAGAGAGCTGTCTCTCGACTACTATGATCAGGCGCTTCTCGTCGAGCC
>JAQVZT010000039.1 GCA_028708055.1 Methanothrix sp. | reverse complement strand
AGCAATACCGAAAGGCTCGTCCTGGATCTGGAAAAGGTGGTAAGAGGCGTGCCTGCGGCAGGAGAGGATATCAAGCTCATGGCGGTGCGCATCGGCGATAAGCTCACCCTCGTGGTGGCCACAGCAATGGTCTCACGGTTTCTCAATTCGCGAGAGGATTATGATGAGGCCAAGGCCGCTATTCGGGAGGCCGTCATGAAAAAGGCCCGGGTTGATTATGCCGGGGTGGATCACGCCGGTGAGGTGGAGGTCTTTGTCAACTGCGCAGATGCCGGGGAGAACATTTACCTCACCGTTACCGGTACCTCCATTGAAATGGGAGACGACGGCGCCACCGGACGGGGCAACCGGGGAAGCGGCCTGATCACCCCCATGCGGCCCATGACCATGGAGGCAATAGCCGGAAAAAATCCTGTCAGCCACGTGGGCAAGATCTACAATGTGATGGCCCAAAAGGCCGCTGCCGAGATCGTCGAGCTGGACGGGGTAGAGGAGGCCTATGTGACATTGGTCAGCAAGATCGGCTCGCCCATCAGTCAGCCTCTCTTGCGAAGCGTGCAGATCTCCGGGAAGACCAAGCTGCCAGAGGCGCCTCAGGCCATGCAGTCAAAGATCGACGGCATCCTGGACCATTGGCTGGAGAGCACCGAGTCTCTGACAGAGCAGTTCATCGAGGGCAAGCTGACGATTTACTGAATGTCCATTGAATTGTCCATTGAATTGTCTATTGAATGTCCAACTGAATGCCGAAAGAAAAAGGGCTTCAATCTTATTCTTTGGCTACCTCTTTTTTGGCCATCTGCAGCCTTTGCTTGGCAGTGTAGCCGGTGGCTTTCTCCAGGAAATCTCTGAAGCGTTTATTTGTGTCCATGACCTCGGCGTCGCCCACGCCTGTAGCCGACTCGGTGGTAACGGTGAGCTTCTTGCCGGTGATCGACACGCAGACGCTCTTTAGAGCACCATAGCTGAGCAGAAGCTTTCCATCCTCTTGCTTGATATCGGTGGGAAATTCATCTTGCAGAACCGCTAGAATTCGCTCTAAATCAGGCTTGAAGCCTCGCTTGAATGAGTAGTCCATGGCCAAGTGTTAGGGCTTATTCGGGTATAGATCTTTCGAGCGAAATAGAGGCTGCAAAACAGATCGCTCAGATAGTGCAGATCTATTGATAATGAGGACCTATAGCAGATCCATTGCTGATCTATTGCAGCTGCATTGCAGATCTTTTTATCTATTGATTGCCAGAGTGCTATAAAGAGAGCCATAAATTGCGAGATGCTTGCCATGAACGAAGATCTACTGAAGGCCATCCGAAGGCGTTGCCGGAAGATGGAGATACCACTGCTGGGAGTGGCAGGTGTGGAGCGCTGGACGGACCCGCCCTTTCAGCCCTGGATGCCAGAGGAGTTTTATCCTCAGTCCATATTTTCCCAGGCCAAATCGGTGATAGTAATTGGCCTTCCAATAAGCCTGCCTGTTCTCGAAACCGCGCCCTCCATCTACTACCGGGAGCTTTACAGCACAGTAAACAGCCTTCTCGACCAGTACACCTACCGCCTGGCCAATTTTCTGAACGAAAAGGGCTATCCATCGGTCTTCGTTCCCAGGGATGGATACTTCGGCATCAAGGCCCTGCAGAAGAGTCCGGTGGCCTTCTTCTCCCACAGGCATGCTGCTCTCCTGGCGGGCCTGGGCAACTTCGGTACTAACAACATGCTTCTCACACCGCAGTTCGGTCCCAGGGTGCGCTTCGCATCAGTTTTCACGGCGGCAGAGCTTGCCTCCAGCCCCCTCATGAAAGACGGGCTGTGCACTCGGTGCATGCGCTGCGTCAGGATGTGCCCGGTGCAGGCTCTGGAGGAGCAGGACTATCCGCAGGCTCTTACTGACAAGAAGAGCTGCACCGCCCGGAGCGCTGAGCTGAACAGCCGGGGCATCTCCCCCTGTGGCATCTGCATCAAGGTCTGCCCGGTGGGCGAGGACAGAAAGCTGCACGGGCGGACCGATGCTTCCATCTACTCCCGAAAGGACCGGTTCCCAGAGGAGCACCGGGCGTGGGAGCATGTGCAGAGGTACGGGGGGCTATGAGAACAAGTCAGCAAAAATTTATGTGGTTCTGCTAATTTCATAATGAATTATATAAAAATGTTGTGGGGCCGAGAGCCAAAGCCAATAATACTCCCGGCATCTATGCGATTCTTTTTACCATACATAGATCCAGAGGACATTGCTCCAGCCGGATCTGCTTCCCCACATGGCCAGCCGGTGCCAGCCTCTTTCATCTCCGGTAAACCGGCCGTGGAAATATCCTGGCATTCGGAAGCCGAGGTCTCGCCATACCTGTCGCCCCCTTGGATATCCTTCCCAGGACCATATTCTCTGGGATTGGTCGTTGTAAGAGAGAATGCTGGTGCTCCTCCAGAGGAGGACAGAGGCAGGGCCGGTTGTCCATATGCCGTTGTACCGTGTCCAGATCTGCAGCCCGGATGTCGTCATATAGGCCATCGATCCGCCAGAGGCGGCAGTTCCGCTTCCGTATGCCATCATTTCGTTTCCAGAGGCCATCATTTCATTTCCAGAGGCCATCATTCCGGTGCTTGAGACCTCTTGAAGGCTGAGTGACTGCCCCTCGGCATAATTCAGGGCCTCGGTAGTGGATGCCGATGGTGCAGAGAGTGGCTCTGAGCTGTCGGGTCCTGATGATGGGTGCCCACTATTATCACCACTTGATCCTGAAGAACTCCCGGAACCCGGAGTAGTTCCGGGATAATTGGGATCTGTTGGATAGTTTGGATAATCCCCACCAGGATAATTAGGATCAGACGGCCAATCCGGTCCATAAGGATATTGACTATATGGGTCCGGCTGAGCTATGGCGGTTGCCGCCAGGAGAATAAAGACGGAAAACGCCACCATTGTCACCGCTAATTTGGCATTCATTTTCTCACCAGTAATCAGGTTCTTAGTTTAGATAATTCGTGACAATTATATATATTTTATGGATTGATTGATTCGAGGCTGTAAAAAAGAGTGTTCTGGTCGGCACATCCAGACCTAGAACACATCAATTGTTACGTAATTGCTGGGCTTATCGAATATGGTAAACAGAGCGATGTGTCTGCCAGGCGTATCCGCATAGAACCAGATGTATTTGTATCCAGGCGTTGCGAAACCATAGCTGTAGAGCTTGATTGAGCCGTCAGGGTAAAACTCATAGAGCTTCATGGTTCCTGTGTAAGGAACATACATCAAATTCTGAATCCACCCGCCGACCGGACATCTGACATCCCAGGACCATCCTTGAGACGATGCAACCCAGAGCGCTGGCGAATTTGCCGAGAAGCTCTGACTGAATGCGGTCCAGGGCATGAATGTCCCGCTGTAGTAAACTGCCGCAGGAGGAGCAGTTTGGACGCTGTAAGGAAGCAGGACACTCTGCTGAGCAGCAGGCGGAGCCTGGGTGGTGTACGTGGCAGTTATCGTGCTGCTTACGGTGTTCGATGCCCGTGCAACGCTTCCCAGCTGGATCACTGGCTTTCCTGTCTGGACAGATGTGACCGATTGTTGAACAACGGTTGTCTGGCCGACAGTCGGCTGTCCCGTTGCCGGAACCGGCGATCCGGGATAAGCGCCATAAGTCCCATCATCTGCTGCCGATATGATTCCGGCTAATAGGATACATAGGCACAGAGTGCTCGTGATAAGCAATGTTTTGCGCAGGTATTGTCTCATATTACCTCTCCTTTAGATTCATATCTCAGGACCATGTCTATGCCACATCGATTGTGATATAGTTGCTCGGAATGTCGGCTATAGTCAGCATAGTGATGTATCTGCCTGGTGCATTTGCATTAAACCATCTATATTTGTATCCGGGCGAGGCAAAGCCATAGCTGTTGTACCTGCTATTTCCGTCCGGGAATAGGTCGTAGGTCTTCATGGTTCCGGTTACTGGAACGTACATCAGCACCTGCACCCAGCTGCCCACGGGGCATGTCGCATACCAGGACCAACCGACAGACGATGATACCCAGAGCGCCGGAGAGGTGGCAGGGAATACCTGATAAAACGATGTCCAGGGCAAATATGAGCCGCTGTAGTATACGGCAGCAGGCGGAGCTACCTGGATATTATAGGCTAGCAGCGCATTCTGCTGCGCAACGGGCGGTGCCTGCGCATAATATATTGCAGTTGCACTTCCGGACGCGCCAGGCGGTGTTACAGTTGAAGTTGCAGGTGGTGTTACAGTTGGAGTCGCAGGCAAGATTCCTGTGGTATCGGTGGGCTGCGTTGGATATGCAGTTACTGGTGTTGTTGTAGCTGTGCTTGTTGATGGAGTCGGAGTCGGCACCTGGGTGGGCGCTCCTGGATAGGCGCCATATGTATCCTCGGCCATGACCCCACCAGTCAGCAATAGCCCTATGCAGAGCATGCTCAGGACCAACAATGGTTTGATATTTTTATTTTGCAAAATCCTCCCTCCTATATCCTTGGTTATGTATTGCGAATAGCTTTCACATCCAGGGATATATAAGATTCACCTGTAACTGTGATAAACCTTTTTATCAAGGACATCAATGGCTTCCAGAAATAAAGTGATTGGATATGAGTGCTGAAAAAGCACAACATAGTTCCTGGTCCTGCTCATGCATGCAGAGAGTTGTGAGTTCTTTATTGGGCCTTTGTAGTGATAGTAATAAGCATTGAAAACGTACTCCTTCGGCATGTGACTTGCTCCTTGTCGCTCTTATTGATGGATCGCCGCAGTCGGAAAAACGCGCCGTGGGGCGCAGGCACCATCCTCAACGACGGAATAGGCCTGAACACTGTGGATTTTATGATTGATCGATGAATGATCCCGATTTTCCCTTTGATAAATATTTGCCGCCTGGATTGACGCGTTCGCCTCGGTCGTAGCTGAAAAATTGATATAGTAGCCGTCTGCATAGTAGCTCTGTCATGTCCGCTCCCGCCGCCTTGCTTTTGATGCTGCTGATCGCTGGCACAGGCGCAGCCGCTGACGTACCATTCGTCTTTAAAGATAGCACTTTTGAAGTAGCTGGTTATTCCGCAGATCAGCTGGAGAGCATGCGCGTCTCGTCCTCCGATCTTGCGGGAGTGCCGCCTGTGACCACGCCGTCAGATGAGGAGGTTTTGCAGTTTCCCGTTGCCGGAGGCGGCAGCAGCCCGGAGGGCACAGCAGAGAAGAACGCGGGCGATCTCAAGAGGGCACTGGACGCCAGGGTGGAGCCGGACAATTCCAGGGTGCGTGATGAGGCAGTCGTTCTCGCCCTCAAATATCCGGGAGAGAAGACCATCGAGCAGATTGCCTCGATTTACAGCTACCTGAAGAATGGCGACAGCTCAAAGAAGGGCTGGGGGTATGTATCCGATCCGAGGGGCATCGATTATTTCATGTTCGCCAATCAAACCCTCAAGAATGGGGATCGGGCAAACTGCGCTGGCGGCGGCGATTGCGATGATTTTGCTATTCTCATGTCGGCGCTTGTGGAATCTGTAGGAGGCACGACAAGAATTATCCTTGCCCGCAGCAGCAGCATTGGCGGGCATGCCTATACCGAAGTGTACCTCGGCAATTTGAGCGCTCAAAACAATCAGGTGGAAGGCATCATCAACTGGCTGAAGGAGAAGTTCGGCACTGATAGGATCTATACCCACATCGATACGGATACGAAAGATGTCTGGCTGAATCTTGACTGGGGAGCAGACGATAAAGGCAATGCCCATCCCGGCGGGCCGTTCTTTCAGGGCGACAAGCATATTGTCCTCTGCATCAGAGACGCTTTTCAGAGAACTCCCCTGAGATTGCCTGAGGGATTTATCTGGAACTCGCTGCCTGAGCCGGAAAAATACGGATTGATTGCGGTGCTGGGAAATCTGTCAAACCCCAAGAATTCTGTGGCCTTCAGCCCTGACGGACGCGTTCTAGCAGCAGGCTGTCAGAATGGCACTATAATTCTATGGGATGCCGCTAGCGGCAGGGAGATGCGAGCTTTAAAGGGCCATTCTGAATGGGTAAGTAGCTTAGCCTTCAGTCCGGATGGCGGAACCATTGCGTCGACCAGCGGTGATAATACAATCAAGCTTTGGAATGTAAATGATGGCAGAGAGATACGTACTTTGCAGGGACATTCTGATTGGGTGGAGAACGTGGCCTTCAGTCCAGACGGCAGAACCATAGCATCTGGCAGCTATGATGGTACGATCAGGATTTGGAATGCCGCAGATGGAAGCGAAATACGTTCTTTGAATAGCGAGCATGTGCTAAGCGTATCTTTCAGCCCGAATGGCAGAACCATTGCATCAGGCAGCATCGATAGTTCGATCAAGCTTTGGGATGTAGACAGCGGCAGCGAGATACGTACTTTAAATGGCCACTCTGGGCCTGTAATGGATGTGGCCTTTAGCCCCGATGGCAGAACGATTGCATCAGGAAGCTATGACCATACGATCAAACTTTGGAGAACCGACAACGGCAGCGAGATACATACTTTGTATGGCCACTCAGGCGAAGTGCAGTGCATAGCCTTTAGCCCCGATGGCAGAACTATTGCATCAGGAAGCTGGGATAGTACGATTAAGCTGTGGGATGTCGCCCACGGCAGCGAAGTACGAACTTTGCAGGGCTGTTCTGACAGGGCGGAGAGTGTGGCCTTCCGCCCTGATGGGTACATATTAGTTTCTGCCTGCTATGACGGCACCATTCGCCTCTGGCGGGTGGCGTGATCCTGCCGGAGACCGTTTGCTGCCAGACAATTCGCCAGAGTGAGGCAAAATTCAGTCAAAAAGACCTTCAAGAAGATATTAGATCAGTGATTGAGGAATTGACGCGGCAACAAAAGCATGGTAAAAGGAATAATGATGTCTAAAAAGGCCCTCTTGATCAGCATCATCCTCTTGACCGCATCCGGCTTAGCTGCGGATGTGCCTTTCGTCTTCGGCGATGGCTCTCATGATATCGCCGGCCTTTCCTCCGTCCAGCTGGAGGAGGAATCCTCCGCGTCTTCCGACCTCGCAGGAGTGCCTCCGGTCTTCTATCCTTCTGGAGGAGTGCTCATGCAGATACCAGTTGTAGGCGGCGGCAGTGCCGGACAGGGTGAGACCGAGATGCAGGCCGCCTACCTCGAGAGAGCCGTGCGCGCCAGAGTGGAACCGAGCCATCCTACCGTTCGAGATATGGCTCTGCTGCTCGTGGCTAAATATCCCGGCGATCTTACCATCGATCAGATATGCTCAATTTACGGCTACATGAAGAAAGGAAACGGATCGGTGAATGGCTGGAGCTATGCCCGGGACCCCAGGGGCTCTGATTACTTCATGTATGCCAATCATTCCCTCGATATCGGCAGCAAAGCCGGTTGCGCGGGTGTTGGCGACTGCGATGATTTCGCCATCCTCATGGCTTCGCTGGTGGAGTCCATCGGCGGGACGACACGAATCATCTTTGTCCAGAATAGGACCACAGGAGGCCATGCCTATGCAGAGGTCTACCTGGGAAATCTAGGCGATCAGAACAGCCAGGTGGATCCGATTATCAACTGGCTGAAAAAGAGGTATCATACAGATAGGATCTATACCCACATCGACACAATTAGCAAGTGCGTCTGGCTCAACCTGGACTGGGGCGCAGATGAAAGCGGAAAGACGCATCCAGGCGGGCCTTTTTACCAGGGAGAGAAGCATCTACTGGTATTCATTGGATCATCGGAAAACGCTTCCTTGAAGCTGCCGGAGACGGAGGAAAATAGAGCTGAAATTAGCCCTGCCCTCCCTCTGAACATAACAGCCGATGAGATGGAGAGCAGATCTGCAGAGGTCTGGTTCAACAAGGGATTTGCTTATAGCAGCCTGGGCAGATATGAGGAGGCAATTTCGTCTTACGAACAAGCCATCCGTATCGATCCGCAGCTAGCAGAGGCATGGAATAACAAGGGAATCGCTCTTTCCAATCTTGGCAGACACAAGGAGGCCATCAAGGCTTACGAGGCGGCGATAAAGCTTGAAAGAGGATTTTCTGCTGCCTGGTATAACAAGGGCCTATCTCTGGATGCCCTGGGCAGAAATGCGGAGGCCATTGAAGCCTACGATAAAGCCCTGAAGATGGACCCGCAAAACGCCCGCGTCTGGATCAATAAGGCCAATGATCTTAATATTCTGGGAAGGTATGATGAAGCTCTACAGGCCTGTGGCAGAGCCATAGCGATCCAGCCGAATGATGTCAATGCCTGGGACAATAAAGCCTGGGCTCTTGGTGGCCTGGGTAGGTATGAAGAGACAATTGCAGCCTGTGAGAAGGCAATCGAACTGAATCCAGATGATAAGATCGCCTGGAACAATATGGCTGCAGCTCTCATGGGTCTGGAGAAATACAGCGACGCGCTGGACGCCTGCCGTATGGCAATCAAGCTTGATCCGCAATACGAAAATGCATTGGTCAACGAAGACCGCGCTCTGCAAGCCCTTGGCCACACCACCGGGGCTAATGCCGTCTTTGCCAGAGAAATGCAGCTAGGATTCTAAGAGAGTCGCTGGAGGATCAGATAGCAAAATGGATGCTTGATTCTCCTGTATTCAGTGTAAATTTCATATATTAGTAATAGCGATTGCTCATACCAGCATGTCCTCTCTTTCCCTCTGGCTTCTGACTGTCCTTCTGCTCGCGCCGGCAATGGCTGCTGACATTCCCTGCGGCTACAACGAGACCGGCTTTCACGAGATCGCAGCTCCCGATGCCGCCCGGGAGCAGACCGGCGCAGTTACACTGAACGCATTTTCTCAATATCAGGGCGGACCGCTCACCGGAGTTCCTCCGCTCTCCGAGCCGGACAAAGCGGTAGAGAAGAGCATAGAGCTGATCAATAGTGCAGTAGACCCAGAAAATACCATCACTCGCAACAAGGCGGTGGAGATCGCTTCCGACGCACCCGGACCGCTAAACGTCGATCAGATCTGCCACATCTACAAATATATCATGGATAACTGGGAGTACGTGCCCGACCCGCGAGGAATTGATTACATCAGCTCGGGGCAGAATACGATTGAGCTATCCGAAAAGATCGCCGCCCGTCAAAACAGGAGCGTGGCCGGAGCGGGCGATTGCGATGATTACTCCGTGCTCATGGCTTCGCTCATCGAGGCGATCGGTGGAGCCACGAGAGTCGTCCTGGCTTACGGCGGAGACGAGGGCCACGCCTATACCGAGGTCTATCTGGGCGAGATCGATTCCAACTCGACCAGGGCGATCCTCAGCTGGCTGAAGAACAAATATGACTGCGAGCTGGTTTACGGCCATCTGGAGGAGGAGAACAGAACCTTCTGGCTCAACCTCGACTGGAACAGCACTCATCCGGGCGGGCCCCTCTTTAAATCCCCAAAACAATCCATGGCCTACCTCCGGCAAAACCACCAGAGAACGCCAGTGGGCCTTCCGCCCCAGTATGCCCCGCTGGTCAAATCCGGCATGCTGGTCTGCAGTGTCTCCGACGAGGAGGGAAATCCATTGGCCGCCACTGTGACGTTATCCGGAAAAGACCGTCAGTATCCTATGAGCCTCGACCTTTCCGGAAAGTTCGAGCAGAAGCTTCCTGTGGGAGACTATACCGTAACCGCCAGCAAATCCGGCTACAGCTTCGAAAGCAAGACGGTGACGGTGCTCGAGGATCTTGAGGCTTCAATTGACCTCACGGGAAGACGGGAAAATGCGCCCAACATCCAGATAATCACCGAAGCGGTGGACCCGGTGAAGCGCTGCGTCTACTATACCAGGGATAAGGAGGGACACCAGGTCTTCAAGATAAGGGTTTATGTCACCGGCACAGATATCCAGAAGGTGAAATCTGTAAAATACTCGCTTCACCAGACCTTTGACAAGCCCGAGCATATCAGCACCGATGCTAGAAGCAACTTCGAGATGATAATGTGGTCCTGGGGGCGCTTTGTGATGCCCATCACCATCACCACGCTCGATGGAAATGAGTACGAGTATATGTATCCATTTACCTTCCGGTCCCAACTTGAAGATGCCCAGAGAAGCGGCATCAGGTTCATAGATGCCACAGGCTCATGGGATGTGATCGGAGGATATTGATCGTGTTCCATAGGTCCCTACGGATATGCATCGCTATCTTTGTCCTGATTGAAGCAGGATTGGCGGCAGATATTCCTTTCGTCTTCGACCTGGACAGCTCGGGCGTTGCTGCCTATTCGCCAGCTCAGCTCGAGCAGGCGCGCGCCGCTTCTTCCGATTTGCGAGGCGTCCCTGTTGCATCCACTCCTGCCAATGATGATGTCCTGCAATTTCCGGTTGCAGGAGAGAGCAGCACTCCCTCAGGCAAGACTGAAAAGAAGGCCGAAGAGATCAACAAGACCCTGAATTCCAGAGTTGAGCCGGACAACGTCCGGGTTCATGATCTGGCTTTGGCCCTTGCCGCCCAGCATTCCGGCGACTATACCATCGACCAGGTCTGCGAGATCTACAGCTACCTCAAGTACGGCAACAGCACAAAGAAGCCCTGGAGCTATGCCAGAGATCCGCGGGGTGTGGATTATTTCAACTTTGCCAGCAAGTCCTTGACCGCAGGCGATGATGCAAAGTGCGCGGGCGCCGGCGACTGCGACGATTTTGCCATACTCATGTCGTCCCTGGTGGAATCCATCGGCGGGACGACGCGCATCATTCTCGCTCGCAATAACAGCACTGGCGGCCATGCTTATGCAGAGGTCTATATCGGCAGGCTCAGCGATGAGAGCGGCCAGGTGCAGGAGACCATCAAATGGCTGCAACAGGATTATGACACGGACAAGATCTTCACCCACATCGATACGGATACAAAAGAGGTCTGGCTGAACCTGGACTGGGGCAATGACGCTAAAGGAAATGCCCATCCTGGCGGGCCGTTCTTTCAGGGTGACAGGCATTATATTTTATGCATCAGAGACAAATATGGAAAGACTGCCGTTAATGTTCCGGAGAAAGCCAATAAGCCGCCCAGGCTGATCGCCCTGAATGCTGACAGGAGCAGCCCGCAAGAGGCAGGAGCGGTCATAACCTGGACTGCCGATGCCAGGGACGCAGATGGCGATCCGCTGCTCTATCGATTCTTCCTGAACGATGACCCGGCTACAAAGTGGACCGAGGAGAACCGGTGGGCCTGGACGATTTCAGAGGAGGATTTGGGTGAGAACCAGGTGGAGGTCCGGGTGCGGGACGGAAAGCATGCCGGTCCGGACAAATATGACGCGAACATACAGGCCGGCTTTGTGATAAATGCACACCAATCGATGCCTTCGGCGTCTACCAATAAGTCAAGCCTGGCGGAGGAATGGAACAGCAGAGGCGATGCTCTCCATAATCGGGGCAATTATGCCGAGGGTGGCGAGGCATGGCTTAATAAAGGGGAGATTCTCCACGATCAGGGCAAGTACGATGAAGCCCTCAAGGCTTACGATGAGGCTATCAGGCTTGATCCCGATTATGCCTCTGCCTGGAACTACAAAGGTGAGACTCTCGATAGCCAGGGCAAGTACGATGAGGCCCTCAAGGCTTACGATGAGGCTATTAGGCTTGATCCCGATTATGCCTTGGCCTGGAACAACAAAGGCTATGCTCTCTCAGAACTGGGCAAGTACGATGAGGCCATCAAGGCTTACGATGAGGCTATCAGGCTTGATCCCGATTATGCCTTTGCCTGGAGCAACAAAGGTGCGACTCTCGATAGCCAGGGGAAGTACGATGAGGCCCTAAAGGCTTACGATGAGGCTATTAGGCTTGATCCCGATTATGCCTTGGCCTGGAACAACAAAGGCTATGCTCTCTCAGAACTGGGCAAGTACGATGAGGCCATCAAGGCTTGCGATGAGGCTATCAGGCTTGATCCTAACCTTGCAGCAGCCTGGGCGATCAAAGGAGGTGCACTCAGTGACCAGGGCAAATACGATGAGGCCCTAAAGGCTGACAATGAGGCGATCTTGCTTGATGCCGATTATGCCTTGGCCTGGAACAACAAAGGCTATGTTCTCTCTGAATTGGGCAAGTACGATGAGGCCCTAAAGGCTTATGATGAGGCTATCAGGCTTGATCCCCCAAACCTTGCCGGAACGTGGAACAACAAGGGCTGGGCATTCAATAGCCAGGGCAATTATGACGAGGCTATTGTAGCATTGGATGAGGCAATCAGGCTGGATCCAAACCTTGCCAGTGCATGGGAGGGAAAAGGCAACGCACTCAAAGCCCTTGGTCGTGCCACTGAAGCAGATGCCGCTTTTGCCAGAACGCAGGAGCTAGAACAGAGAAACTAACGCCGCTTTCTCCAGGATAAAACCGCTAAAACAATCGAGGTGACAATCCGGGCCAGTTTCCCGCGCCCGGACCCATCCCACTCTGCGAAAAAAAACCTAGACGTGCATCCTTCTCATGCCCGTCTCCAGTATTCCCAGGAACTCCGCGCCCACCGCCACCACGCTGTTGGTGAAGACTGAGGCATTGATCTCGAATATCGGATAGCGGAACTTGGTGTACTCTGACATCAGCCAGGTGGTGGAGCTGGTGTCTCCTAGGAAAAGCTCCCTGTACTCCGGCTTTATCGGTATCACAGCGATATCCTTCTCCCGCCCGTGCTTTTTGAGGATCATGACCTGCCGGGAGGAAGGATTGGCGGTAATGGGCATCACATCCGCTTCCTTGCTAAGGGCGGTTACAGTTCCCTCCAGGGCCTCATAAGTGTTGCCAATGCCGGTTATGGGAATGTAAACGTCTCCAATCTGAAAGCTGGGCGTATTGAAATCCCTCTCCCAGTAGCTGATCTTGTTGAGGTGGGTAAACCTCATCTCAAAGGCCCGGGCCACCAGGCCACTTCTTCCTACTCCGCCGATGATGTACCTGCCGCTTCTGGGCAGCAGCCTGGCAAACCAGTGCTCCAGATGATCAGGGTCCATCTGGGAGATGAGACGGGCATTCTCTTCAAAGTCCTTTACCGCGGACTGGTAGAGCGGACAGCCTGGGTCGCATACCCCATTCAATCGGGACTGGATATCAGCGAATAGGGCATTCAAGAAGGCCAGCACCTGTAGCTCGAATTCAGTTCCCATGGGTGAGAGCCGTGACCTGGTATCCTTATCGGTGGCATCTTTAGTCCTCGCTTTGAAGACCAGAACCGACCCACGCTCATACTCGCTGACCATCCTGTAGGCGGTTCCATTCTCATTGGCAGTGATCAGCTTGATCTCGCCGCCTAGAGATATAATATCATCAATATATTTATTAACAGCCTGAGTCTCTCCTGATCCGGAGATGGCTATGCCCAGATTCTTGCCCTTGCGGTAGTGCCTCTGCACCGGGTCCTCAAGGGTGAAGGGGAATACATTATCAAAGTGGTTTTGGATAAGCTGCAAGAAGCTGTAGAGAGCAAGAGCGGACCGGCCGGCGGCAATGCCATAAACGAACCTGTTGTCCTGAGACGGTCTTAAAAAATCCACCATGGAGTCAGAAAAGGCAGCAACGCTTGCCATATCCAGATCCAGCAACTTCTCTAAAAAGCCGCACTGAAGAAGCGTGGCCTCCTGGAAGGTCTTAATCAGCCCTGACATACTGGCTCCTCTACTGATCACTCCAA
>JAQVZT010000355.1 GCA_028708055.1 Methanothrix sp. | reverse complement strand
AGGCCCTGGAAATCCCTCTCCATATCCTGGGCGAGGGTTTGTGTCTCCAGGTAGCGGGAGTATCCTCCAAATAGCTCATCCGCCCCCTGGCCGGCCAGAATGCGCCTGTGCCCGTGCTGCCCGGCCCACTGGCTGACGAAATAGAGCGTTGTGGCAATGGAGGCGTTTACCGGGTCCTTTTTGGGAATGACGGCGAGAACGGCAGCCAGAGCGCCTTCAATTGATGCCGGATCGATGATCTGCTCATGAAGAACAAGGCCTAGCTCCTCTGCCACCTCTCTGGCATGGCGCAGGTCATGCGATCCGGCTAAGCCGACGGCAACGCATTCTCTGCCGGCCAGCCGGGCGACGAGAGCCGAGTCCACGCCACCGGACAGGGCCACGATCCCCTCATCGCTGCGAAGCTGAACGGCAATCCTTATGGCCTCATCCAGATCCATGAGAGGATATTCCGGGTCTACCTTTGCCGCCAACTTGCCGCTGCAAATCATGGCCCCTGCCGGGCAGTCTCCGGGCATTATCCCGAAATGATCGCGGGCCTTGCATCCGTTCCATTCCAGAAAGAACTCGCCTCCGAGCCTGCAGATTGATGCAGAGTCTTGGGCGATGATTGCCCGAATATCGTTCTCATACAGCCTTTTTCCATCCCGCTCCACCCAGCCCCGAACCTTAAGAGAAAGATCCATAGATCCTGATACCTCAAACGCCGTTCCATCCATTGCTGAGATCAAAGCTAAGCATCAATGCATAAGTACATTATTTCTCGCTTGGACTGGATTGATTGGATAGATTAGAGTGGCTGGAGTAAGTGGCTGGAGTAAGTGGCTGGAGTAAGTGGCTGGAGTAAGTGGCTGGAGTAAGTGGCTGGAGTAAGTGGCTGGAGTAAAGAGGCTGGATTAGGGAAGATAGACCAGAAAAGCTAGACTGGATGGAATAAATCAACTAAATTTATAGAATTAAATAGTATAAATTAATAAGGAGTAGGCTGAGCCTGCACGTCGTGCGGCTCAGGCTGTCATCTTGCTCTTGGCGATGTACTTGATAAGCTCCGATCCGATTCTGGCCTTCTTCTGAATCTGATCGGCAACCTCCTCGGCAGATGCTCCGCCAGCTACCAGGGCGCGAATCTCCTCAAGAGTGCCGTCATCTACGGTGAAGTACTCATCGAGGTCCTTTCTGTGGCCCCAAACGTCGCCTTCCAGCATGTCAATGCCCTGCATCTCCAGGAATACCTGAATGGCATTGGACATGGTCTTGCGATAGGATGGTGGAACCTGGATGATTCTGAGCCTGGGGCATCTCTGCATAAGATTGAGAAAATCTACATTGCTGGCCCTGAAAGCCATATGAACTGCTTTCTCATTAGGATTTAAGCTGGAAATCTCATTCCTGCTGCTGATTACTCTAAGTCTCATTTTAACGCACCAGATCCCACAGGGCATCACTAATATTAATAGACACTTTCGCTGTACACATGAAACTAAAACGATTGCTACAGAGCTTGCCGCCTTTAAAAAATGCTCAAAGAACGGCAAAAACACATCCAGAGCGGCGGATCGCCCTGCGCTTAATATGAAGCCAGCCTCTCAGCGGGCAGAATCAATTCCCATTTTCCGGTGGCTGCTTCCTACAGACAGACTCTTCTTCATCATGGTGCAAGGGGTTGATTTCTTGATGCTGTGCGAATAAAAAAATGATCTTGTGGCCGCTAGATGCTGACGGCAATATTGCGGCCATTTGATCGCGCAAAAGGGTCTAAACAGTCTTAGATAACCTGTTGAAGGTCCATTCTGCTGAAGGTAGCCCGTTAGAAGTAGCCTGCCTGATGCAACCTGTTAGAAAGTAGCCTGCCTGATGCAACCTGTTAGAAAGTAGCCTGCCTGATGCAACCTGTTAGAAAGTAGCCTGCCTGATGCAAACTGTTAGAAAGTAGCCTGCCTGAGGTAACCTGTCGAAGGGAACCTGCCGAATGAATCTGCCGAAGGTCCAGCCTCCCGAGATTTGCCTGGCTCAGTCAGATCCGGACAACCAGTCCAGGTAAGGCTGATGCCCGGCGACAATCGGCAGAGCAATGATCTCGGGAACGGCATAGCTGTGAAGCATCAGGATTCTATCCCTGATAGGCTCGAACCGGCTTTTTCTCGCTTTGATTATGAGGAGGGCTTCATCATCCCGGTTGAGCTTGCCTTCCCAGATGTAGCAGGACCGAACCGGCGATATATTCACGCAGGCTGCCAGGTGCTCTTCCACCAATGTTCTCGCCAGGGCATCTGCTTCGCCTGGTGGGGCGGTGCAGAAGACCACCACGAAATCATCATCCACCCGGCTCATTTTGCTTCACCCTGGCCCACCCAGTGCTCGCCTCGCTCTCCCCGCTCCTTTTTCCATAGAGGCGCCCTTTTTTTCAGCTCCTCGATTATGTATCTGCAACCGGAAAAGGCCTCCTCTCTGTGGCCGGCTGAGCAGACGATAGCCACGATGCTCTCGCCGACGCCAAGCGATCCGGTACGGTGAACGACCTCTACAGCCTTGAGGCCAAACCGGCTCATGGCTTCCACTTCGATGGTCTTAAGTTCAGCCAGAGCAGCCTCATGAAATGCCTCCACATCGAGCATTTCTATGCCGTCATCCCTGACGGTGCCGAGAAATGTGACAATCGCTCCGGCATCCCTGCTCCTGGCCCGCTCTATCATCTCCGGAAGGGAGATCTCGCCATCTGTGATCTCTATCAACGGTCTCTAGCCTCCGGCCAGAGGAGGAAAGATGGCCAGCTCATCTCCGTCCTTAAGCTGCCTGGATAGCTCCTGAGAGGGATCGATCCTCTTTCTGTTGATCATGAGAAGGACATAATCGCGAAGCGCGCCGGTATTGTCGAAGGCCGCTTCCCGGAATGCCTGACTGGAGGCGGCAAGCTCTTCCAGCAGTTCCCCCACAGTTGCGCCCTCTTTCGCGTGCAGCTGCCTTTCTTTTCCGAGGATCTCCCGGAAGTTAGCAAAAGCTATGACAACGATTCGCATGTTTTCGGCCGCGCCTATTTTTTGTACATCTCTGCAAAGCTTGCCGGAGCTGTCCCGGAATCGGCCTGTGCCTTCAGGCCCCCTGCCTTCAGGGACTTCTTGATCTTCGCTTTTTCATTCTCCCGAAGGCGAGAGATCTCTTCATCGGAGTCAATTCCCATTACGAAAGTGCCATGGCAGGGCTTGACATAAGTAAAGAGCATCTCCTTTCCCCGCACGCCCATGGCCACGGGCGGGACTCCGATGATG
>JAQVZT010000038.1 GCA_028708055.1 Methanothrix sp. | reverse complement strand
CAATTCTGCCAGACTCATCTGTCCTGGTGCCGTGCTCTCAGTGACAAAGCCGTAAGTGAGAGCAGAGCCATAGATAGGAGCTACGGCACGCGGATGCTTGCCAAACCGGCCCATGGCAATCATGCAGAGAGGCATATCGGCATCCAGCAGGAACTGCAATATCCTTAAATTGTCCTGAAGGCTTCTGGGAGTTACAGCGATCTTGGCAATGGCCGCTTTTGTCTTCTTCATCTCCTCATAAATGTCGATCAATTGCTTTGGACCCGGCATTCCTTGAAAGTCATGATAAGAGACTATTACCGGCTTTATTATGTTAGAAATTGCATAGTCTCTTTGATCCGCCAGCAGTTCCACATCCACGTAGTCGGCATAGTAGGCTGCTTTGATGAGCAGGTCTATTCTCTCTCGTTCGCTTCCCTGAAACATTCCTCCTTCTGTCTTGAGGCGGACGGTAGCGATGATCGGCTTGATGGTAGCCTTTCGGACTGCCTTTAGGGTTTGCAGGGGATCGTCAGGAGCAAGCAGGTCCAGGCGGAGCTCGAGCATATCTGCCTCGCCCGTTGCCTGAACATGGTTTTCCGCATCCTTCCCTAAGACCGCCACAATGCGCGACTTGTGATTCATGGCAATAACGCTCCCTTGATACCAGTGCCCCAATGATACTGCTGCAGCAATGATATTATTGCTCTACAATGCTTTCCTCAATTTTCATTCCGAAGTGGCGGGCAGTCTCCTCCAGATGCACCAGCACCCCATCCCCGGCCTTGAGATCTGTCACCGGCTTTGGCAGGCCGTCGGAGCCGACGAGCTTAATGGTCTCAGCATTCTGCAGCAGCGTGCTGATTTTCTGTCCATCGGCCTCCGCTTCAATGAGAATCATGGGCCTCTTCTCGATCTTGGCGCGACCGACAATGGCCGTTCTGGCGAGCCCATCCTTGCTGACGATGGTGACCTCCTCTCCAGATTTAAGCTCTGAGAGGTAGCGGGTCTTCTCTCCCACACGAATGTAAGCATGCACCGCTCCGGCATTGACCCGGAAGGGGCGAGCCGCAACATAAGGACTGTCTTCGGACTCGCTGTGAACCAGGAAGAATCCCTTTGCCTGGGAGCCGATGAGCATGCCCTCTCCAAAGGACATCATGCTGGCGGTATCCACGCAGACTCGATCACCCATGCCCACTGGCTTGACCGCCGTCACCTTCGCAGCAATCAGCTCCACCCGGCCTTTCTGGGACTCATCCACTGCGTCCATGACCCTCTTGACCTCTGAAGGATCATTGCTGTCCAGCAGCACCCCATCGGACCCCTTTTCCAGAGTGGCCAGCGCCAGACGGGCTTCCTCCCCGGTCTTGACTCCGCTTATGATCTTGACTGATGTGCCATGCAGTCCAGCAATCATGTTCTCCAGGGGAATGACCTTCCAGTCGGTGCCGATGACGAGAAGATAGTCCACAATCTTGCCCATCTCGACGGCGAATTCTTCGTACTTCTTGTTGGCAATGACCACATAAGCCGCCTTTGTCCCGGAGACAGCTCTGGCAAGAGCGGCGTCCATTGAGCTTGCTGCCTCTTTGGGAAGAGCCGCAGCTCCATCTCCTTCGCCGCCCTTTCCCACAACGGTGATATCCTCGGTCCCTTTTTCCGCTCCTCCCGCTATAAAGCAGGCCACCTTGATCTTGCCCAGCTCCCTCACCCGATCGATGTTCTCCCTGTCCACCAACACGCAATCGAAACCGGATTCGAGCGCGGTGGTGATCATGGGCTTGACCACTTGCCATGCTCCTTCGGCCATTAGCCACTTCTCTTTCATGCGCTACACCAGGGCATTTTATTACTAATCTCTTTTGGCGGTTTTGCTTAAAAAATTTATATGAGGAGCATAGAATGAGCTTATGGGAAATCGGTTATTCTATAGCCCTGTAAGCTTGCTATTCATGCTTTTGCTTGCGTTATTGCTCTTTATCGTGGTGGGATTTCTGTTTCTGGACCTGGCCAGGACAGCCTTTACCAAAATCGGCTTCTCCTGGAGCCAGGCGCTCTTTGTGCTGCTCGCTTCCCTTATCGGAAGCAGCATCAATATACCGGTGACCAACCTGAAGTGCGACACTCCTCTGGTCCAGGAGAGGCAGATTCGAGCCTTCGGAATCACTTACCGGGTGCCAGTGGTAGAGATGGTAAGCTGCAATACCCTGCTCGCGGTCAACGTGGGCGGGGCTCTGATCCCTGCTCTGATTTCTATCGCCCTGATTCACCAGTTTCCGGGGTCTCTGAATTATGCCCTTGTGGGTATCGCTTTCGTGACGATATTAACTCACCTTGTGGCCAAGCCGGTTAAGGGCCTGGGAATAGTGACACCAGCCCTTCTTCCGCCTCTGGGAGCGGCGATTGCCGCGATTCTGCTGGTCTATTTTGGGGGAGCGCCGCATGACATCATATTTCTGATCGCCTATGTGAGCGGAACACTGGGGGCACTCATTGGTGCGGACATTCTAAACCTCAACAAGATCCGCGATCTGGGAGCGCCAGTGGCCAGCATTGGCGGAGCCGGAACCTTTGACGGCGTCTTTCTCTCCGGCCTGATTGCAGTGCTCCTGATATGAACGGAAAATGGATAACGGAAAAGAGCTTTAAGGCAAACGCGGAAAGGGTGAAACATGAGCTTTAGGGGCTTCCTGGAGGATTTGAAAAAGGACGGGATGCTGAAAGAGGGGCAGCAATCAGTCTCTCCCATCCTTGAGGTTACGGATCGCGCCTGGGGAAAAGGTCCTATATTCTTTGGCGATGCGGGCGGCCATAAGTGCTGTTTGAACATCCTGAGCACCCGCCTCCTACTGGCAAGGGCTCTGGGCGTGGAGCCTCAGGATATGGTCGCTCATCTTGCCGGGATCAGCTATGAGGGGCAGGTTTGCGAGGTGGAATCATCTGCTTTTATGGAGTGCGTGAGCGCTCCCGACCTTTCCAGGCTGCCTATTCTCACCCATTTCCAGGGCGACGGCGGGCCTTACATCACCTCTGCGGTGGTGGTAAGCCAGTTTGAGAGGAAGATCAATGCCTGCGTGCACCGGCTCATGGTTATAGGAAAGGACCGTCTGGCGGTGCGTCTCGTTCCTGGCAGGCATACCCATCAGTTCTACCAGGCGGCAATGGCCAAGGGGGAAGAGGTTCCTGTGGCCATAGCCATTGGAGTAGACCCGCTCGTGCTCATCGCCGCATCCACGCGCGTTCCCCCGGAAAAGGAGTTCTCCTATGCTGCCGCTCTGCGGGGCTCTCCCGTGGAGCTGGTGCGCCTGGAGAACGGCGCCCTCGCTCCCCATGCGGAGATTGTGCTGGAGGGCTACATCACCGGCGAGAGGGCGAGCGAAGGGCCGTTTGTGGATATTACCGGCACCTGTGATCTCGTCAGGCAGGAGCCGGTCATTCGCCTGACCAGGATGATGACCCGTGAGAATCCCATCTATCAGGGCCTGCTTCCTGCGGGAGGCGAGCACAAGATGCTCATGGGAGTTCCATACGAGCCGCTGATCTACAAAGCAGCCTCAAAGGTTGCCAGGGTCAAGAATGTCATCTTGACGGATGGAGGATGCAATTACTTCCATGCCGTGGTGCAGATAGAAAAGGAGACTGAACAGGACGCGAGAAGGGTGATCGAAGCTGCTTTTCAGGCACATGGCTCCCTCAAGCACGTTCTGGTGGTGGATTCGGACATCGATATTTACGATCCTTGCGACCTGGAGTTTGCCGTTGCCACCCGCATGCGAGCGGATGAGGATCTCGTCATACATCCCAATGTGCGGGGCAGCACCCTTGATCCGCGCAGCCGGGAGGGAATCACCACCAAGATGGGAATAGACGCCACAGCCAGGCTGGAGCGGCTCTGGAAGTTTGCCAGGGTGACGCCGAAGGGGCAGGGTTAGGCAGGGCTGAAAGGCAGAACCCCTCTGATTCTTCTTTCATCTCTTTGCTTTTCCCTTTGTGCTATCCCTTTGTGCTATCCCTTTGTGCTATCCCTTTGTGATGTCCCTTTGTGATGTCCCTTTGTGATGTCCCTTTGTGATGTCCCTTTGTGATGTCCCTTTTGTTTTATCCTTTCCATTATCCCTTTGCTCTATCCATTCGCTTTTCTTTTCAGATCTCCAGGTAGAGGCGGATGCTGAAGACCGTCCCTACAGCGAGGATGATTGACAGCATCAGGGCCAGTACCTGCAACATTATCTCGGTCATCTCACAGTCTCTCTCATGTAACCCATGTTTCGCATGTCTATCATTTGATTACATCTATCTTAGAGACTTTCACAGTTATCTGCTTTTCTCTCTGCTGCCTGGATTGCTGTTGCGGATTGGCAAGGACCTGAGCGGATTTCACGCCCGTGATTATGGCCATGAGCCTCACCTTTCCGGTAAAATCGGGCCGGATTCTCGCTCCCCAGATGACATTGGCTCTGGGGTCCAGCTCCTGGGTGAGGGCTCCGGCGATTGCCGCTGCCTCTTTCATGGTCATATCCGGCCCGCCGGTCATGTGAAGTAGGCAGGCGGTGGCTCCCCGGTAGTCCACATCGAGCAGCGGATTCTTCAGGGCAGTCTGAACGATCTTCTCCGGGCCGCTCTTCATCTTGGCCTCGCCCACAAACATGAATGACGCCCCTCCGGACCTCATGATGGTGCAGACGTCGGCAAAATCCAGGTTGATGAGAGACGGGGCCGTAAGGGTCTCGCAAATTCCCTGCACAATCTCGGCGATGATTTGGTCGACAACGAAGAACGCATGCTGCACCGGCAGGTGAGGCGCGCATTCCAGGAGGCGGTTGTTGTCCATGACAATCGAGGTATCAGCGTAGCTGCGCAGCGCCTCCAGCCCTTCCTCGGCGATGAAGATACGCTTCCTCTCCAGGTGGAAAGGCGTGGTCACCATGGCCACCACTATTGCCCCACGCTCTTTGGCCAAGCGGGCCACCACCGGTGCGGACCCAGTACCTGTGCCACCGCCAAGGCCTGCTATCACAAAGACCAGGTCGGCTCCCCGGACCATCTTCTCGAGGTCCGCTTCCGCCAGTTCCGCGGCCTTCCGGCCAACCTCGGGGTCACCTCCCGCCCCCATGCCCCGGGTGATCTTCTGGCCGATGAGGATCTTCTCATCCGCTTTAGCGGTGCTCAGATGCTGGTTGTCTGTGTTGATGGCAACGGTTCTTGCGCCAGCAAGGCCCATCCTGAAAAGCCGGCTCACAGTGTTGCTGCCTGCCCCTCCGCAGCCGACGACCAGGATCTTTGGCATGCCAAAACCCTCATCATAATCGCTAGACTCACGTAGATCTGACTGCAATTCTCTTTTTCCCCCTCATTGCTAGCTTAAACAAATAGTAGTATATGTTAATAATTATTGCGGGCAGGGATTCTGCAAAGCTAAAACTTAGCGAAAAGTATTTAGTGTCGCTTTCAGTTTGACGAATTACAGATGGGGGTGCAGCGATGGATATAACTATTATCAAAGAGAACATAAAACCGATGGATGAACGCATTCGATCTGAAAACCAATCGATTCTTGATGATCAAGAAGATTTCGCTGCGCTCTCAGCTAAGCTCATCTCAGATCTCATTGATAAAGAACCAAATACAGGCCGCCTTCCTGATGTAAAGGTTCGGTTTAAAAAGCAATTGATGCTAAACTCTCTGAATCCTTTAAAATTAATTTGATCCGCTCATTCCTGTTGGACTCTTGAAAATGTCACTACTTACTGGCGCAGATGATCTGGCGCAGTTCATCGCCGAGAATTATTCGGGCCTGGTGGTCGAGGTGGGTGCAGGCTATGTACCGGAGGTGGCCCTGGGCCTGCTAGCGCGCGGATTGGATGTGGTGCTCACCGACAAAGAGGAGCGGCTGCTGGGAGACCTGCGGGTGGAAAAAGATGACATATTCTCGCCCCGGTTGGAGCTGTATCGGGGGGCGAGTCTGATCTACTCCATCCGCCCCCCTCTGGAGATGCAGCTGGCGATGGGGCAGCTGGCTTCGCTGATTGGCGCGGATGTCCTGGTCAGGCCGCTGATGGACGAGGTGGCAGAGCTGCCGGGCTTTTGCAGAAGGCTGGTGAACAGAGGGCAGGCGAGGTTCTATCTGTTTTCAGGAATGACATAATCGTAGGCCGAGACATTTATTGAATTATTTTGTGGCATATTAATGATTTCAGAATTTTCTATAGTTACAAGCACTCATGATCTCTGCAGAGGTAAGTTGTTAAATATATTGATTATTCTGCCATAAAGTCTATTTAGTAATAGTCTGTTTGATCATTCATCAGGTGCTAGTTGTGGAGCGAAATGGACTTGAAAGCCTTAAAGGATGCATTAAAGATTCGAAATTAAAGCTTGATATCGATAGAATTTGCTATGCTGTGGAACAACTTTGGGGCTCAAAGACACAAATTATCAAAGATTTTACAGATCATGGCCTAGAACATAGCAATAGAATAGCTGAATATATCGAATGCATATTAGAATTAAATAGGAATAGTCCGCTAACGGAAATCGAGAAGTTTATCCTCATCGTCAGCATCTATTTGCATGATATAGGAATGCAATGCGATATAGTTAAATATCCATGTATATTGACAGAAGCTAAAGAACTGGGTGCCAAAGATCTAGGACCATTTTCTTCAACTAGGGCAAGTGGCTATTCGGAAGATGAATCTGATGCCATTCGCAAAAATCATCATTTGATAACCGCGGCATGGATTAAATGTGCGCACCTTAATAAAGACAACTCCATGCTAGAGGGAGAGATCAATAGAGCCATACAATCAATCGATAATAAATATATAAATTATATTATAGATATATGCAAATTCCATAGCACACTCAATATCCTCGAATGCCCTCCAGATTTCAATTCTATTATGATTGGAGAAGATCGCAAACGTCTGATTGCTGCAATTCTTCGCTTAGGGGATGAATTAGACCTAGATCATCGCCGAGCATCTCCGGAGGATCTAAATTTATTTAGATATCTCCCCAAGAACAAGTCATTTAATATATTGCATGACCATACAAAAGTTGCTATAAATCCCAAAGATGGACAAGTGAGAATAACAGTGTCTTTGACTCCAGAAGACGCGAACTTATATGGACAAAGGATACAAGTGGGATTTATAGACCGCTTTCTGAAGAAGAATCAAATTTTATTTGAAATATTAAATAGATATGGGTATAGAATAACGTATTCGTCCGAATATGGAATAATTAAGGACGAATATGCACATCCTTTGACTTCAGAGGATCTTTGTGCAATTCCAAGAGATATTAGTTTGGAAACCAAATGTTGCTCCAATTCTTTCGATGCTTTTGTTCACAAAGATCGTCCTAAAGATAGTAGTCGGAAGAGATTCTGGTGCAACATGCCTGGCCAGTCTAAGCCATCTATCAGTGGATTCCTTTATGATCCTGATTCAAAGTGGGGTCATATATATAGTCCTAATGTGATCTCATTTGAAAAAATATATGAGAACCAATGCATAGTACTATTAGGCGAGCCAGGAATAGGTAAGTCTCAAGCAATGATTGAAGCAAAAGAAGCTACAGAACGTTTAATTTTGTCCAATGGGAAAAGGGATCAAGCTTTTTGGTTTGATCTGGGGACATACCAAAGCGAAGAATTGTTGTACACTAGATTATTCGAAAGTGAAAAATTTAAATCCTGGAAAAATGATAGCTTCTTGTTACATGTTTTCCTAGATAGCCTCGACGAATGTCCTGTAAGAACGATAGCGAGCGGTTTAATCGAGGAAATCAAGGTCCGAAAATGTCCGATTGAGCGTCTTTACCTTCGAATTGCCTGTCGCGCAAGTAATTGGCCAATGAGTTTAGAAAACGATCTAAGGAATCTTTGGGGAAATGAAGCTGTAGGAATCTATGAATTGTCTCCTCTTCGGGAAGTGGATGTTATTGAAACGACAAAGGCCAAGGGCCTGGATGCTGAAAAGTTATTGAGTGAAATTGATAGAATGGATGCAATACCACTTGCAGTTAAACCTATCACGCTCAAATTTCTTCTTAACATTTTCTCTAACAAGAAGTCATTGACAGGCCCTCAATATGATTTGTATGCTGAGGGATGCAGATTGCTCTGCGAAGAGACGAATCAAAGACGTAGAGATACTGGATTTATTAGCATATTTTCGGCGCAAAAGCTCATAGCTGTTGCAGCTCGCATTGCTGCCGTTTCTGTGTTTTCTAACCGCTATAGCATTTTTACTGGTTTAAATAACGGCGACATTTCTGAGGATTCTATTGCAATGGAAAAATTGCATGGCGGATTTGAAAAGGATTGCAGAGATAGATTCTATGTAGATATGGCAGCGATTAGAGAGACATTATGCACGAGCCTATTTTCATATCGAGATGGGAATCTAATAATTTGGTCCCATCAAACTTATTGCGAATTTCTGGCGGCCGTATTTATTGCTCAAAGTAAAATGAATATAGAACAAATAATGGAACTTTTCATCTCTCGGGCGGATTCGGAAAATAGACTCATACCTCAACTTTGCAGAGTTGCTTCTTGGATTGCTGGTATGAGAAATGATGTATTCAAACGGATTTTAGAATTAGATCCTGAGATTCTTCTTAGAAGCGATCTGGACAATGTCAATGCAGAGGATAAAGCAGTACTTACCGAGACACTACTGAAGCAATATGATGAAGAGAAGCTACTAGATTTTGATTGGGGCATTTACAGAATGCATAGAAAACTCAATCATCCAAAGCTAACAATCCAGCTTAAGCCATATATTTGTGATAAGACCAAAAATGATATAGTTAGACGAGTTGCAATATCAATAGCTGAAGCCTGCAATCAGCATCAGCTTCAAGATGATCTAGCGATCATTGCTTTGGACCCGTCTCAATCCCTGCCAATTCGGACTAGGGCCGCTAATTCAGTATGCATAATTGGAGATGACAGGGCTAAATCTAAGCTTAAGCCATTGGCTTATGGAGACGCTGGCGAAGATCCCGACTATGAATTGAAGGGATACGGACTTAAAGCATTGTGGCCTAATATTATCACCGCGGAAGATTTGTTTGCGCTATTGACGCCTCCTAAGACACTTAGCATTGGTGCTTATCATATTTTTATATCGCATGAGATTACTAAAAATCTCAAATTATCGGATCTTTCGATTGCATTGAATTGGATTAAGAATCAAAAGAGAAACTCTCGCCCAGGCAATGCTTTCGATCACTTGATAGAAGATATATTGTTGAAATCGTGGGAAAATCTTGACTATCCTAATGTAATCAATGATTTTGCAGAAGTCCTTGTGTCTCGGCTAAAAGATAGATTCCTCTCGGCCCAAGGAAGGGATTCAGAGCTTGGAAATGCATTTAGCAGTAATGATGAAAAGCGTCGAATAGTGATTGAAACGATGTTGCCATTAATTTCGGATATTGATTCACTTGGCTACTTGGTTCATTCAAATCCAGCACTAATTTTAAAACAAGATTTTTATTGGATCATCGAGCATGTTAAATCATTTGAGTGCACTGTAATTAAGAGTTATTGGGCCAGGTTGATCAAGTACATCTTTGATATAAACGATGCCAAACAGGTGGAATCAATTCTCTTAGCCTGCAAAGAAAATATAGAATTTAGGGAGGAATTTAAAGAGAACACACGAGGAATAGAAATTAAATCTCATGAAGCAGATAAATTAAGAGAAAGATATCAAAGAGAACAGGAATATGTAGATAAAAAGGATAAAGAGAACACTTTAGACCCATCGCCATCTGAACGAGTTGCATTACTATTAGATAAATTTGAATCTGGAGACCCTAATGCTTGGTGGCGCTTAAATATGGAACTATCTCTTGAGCCAGATAGTGTTCATTATGGAAACGAATTTGAATCGGATCTTACTGCACTCCCCGGATGGAAATCTGCTAATACTGAAACTAAAGAGAGAATCATAAAAGCTGCCAAGAAATACTTGTTTGAGAGTGATCCAGAGACGCAAATATGGATAGGCCAAAATGTTTTCCATCGACCTGCATTTGCAGGGTATAGAGCATTGAGACTGCTGCAAAGAGAAGTGCCAAGTGATATCGCCATTCTTCCGATAAATGTATGGATAAAGTGGGCCCCTACTATCCTTTCCTATCCATTATTTGACGTTGGAGATAAAATTGATCATAGAAGTCTAGTTAAAATTGCATATGAAAATGCTCCTGAGGAAATTATTGAGACTTTGATGCTTCTAATAGATAGAGAGAATAAAGAATACGGCAATATTTTTGTGATTAGAGAAATTGATTGCTGTTGGGATGAACATTTAGCTGAGAGCCTGCTTAAAAAGGCAAGAGAAACGGAATTGAAATCCGCATGCATGGGTACCTTGCTTAACAGTCTCCTCGACCATAAGGCCGTGAATGCCAAGGAATTTGCAGAATCGCTTATATCTTCAAAAGAGATCTTGATCGGTGATGGGCAATCCAAGGCAGTCATTGCTGCTAGTGCTCTTATGATCCATGCAAATGATTCGGACTGGTCTATTCTATGGTCTGCTATCCAAAGAGATCCTGAATTTGGCAAAAACGTTATTGCATATGTATCGCAAAATCGCCATGACGTAGAGAGAAATGGATTAAAGCTGAATGAAAGCCAATTAGCGGACCTATACATATGGCTTGCCTGCCAATATCCACATAATGAAGATATTATTCATGAAGGAGTCTTTACACCCAGTATCAGGGATAGCATTGGCGATTTTAGAGATTCTGTATTAAACCAACTAAAGTTGGCTGGAAATATAGAAGCATGCGAAGAAATAAAACGAATTTCGGAAGAATTGCCTGATTTGGGCTCGCTAAAATGGGTACTATATGAGGCCAAAACTATAACTCGTCGAAAGATGTGGACACCATTGCCTCCGGAAAAAATAATAGAGATTGCACAGCGGGCCAAATTTGGTTAATATTGCATTTTTAAATCTAAATGGTGAATACTAATAGATATATAACTGGTACTATTATTTTCCTATCACAGAAATTTAATACTGCATATCACTGATACCTTTATAAACCTATCAGTAAATAGTGATATCATACATGACGCCGACCTCATCCTACAGCCCGGAGCTTATCCGTCTGCTGCGGACGCAGCTTGGATTCAGCGATAGCGCTATACTGAGGCCGGAAAGCACATTTAATGATTCCTACCCCATTCAGTTTGACCTGATCATAGAAGATGGAGCTAAAACCTACATAGTAGAACTGAAGCGGGTCGTGCGCCTCGATTCTCTCTCCCGGCTAGGCTTTCTCAAGCAGCTCTTGAATGATAGCGACTTTGGCGCTTCCGATATCACATTCATCATGGCGGGAAAGCGGATAACTCCGGAGGCGAAAAAAGCTGCGGAAAAGACCGGCATCATTTTCATTAAGTTGCCTTCTAATTTTGACCCGGAAGAGGGCCACGACCATCCCGGCATCATACCCGCGAAACTCACATCTCCCAAATCTTGGCAGGTTATCTCACATCTTCTTAAGTTGGGGGAGGCTTCCATCCGCCAGATTTCCATTGCATCCGGAGTCTCGTATGGCTGGAGCCATGCAACCGCAAAAGCTCTTGTTTCCAGGGGGATCGCATCGGACGCAGGAGGCCGTCTGAGGATCATTGATATGAGCAAACTTATCAATGGAATTGCATGGGAACGCCCGTTCGAGAGGCTCTTTTCCCAGGAGGTCCATATTGCTGCCAAAAGCACAATTGAGCTGGCAAAAGAAATTTGCCTCGTATGCGATGAGCAGCAAATTTCCTGTGCATTTACCAGTTTTACCGCAGGAGAAATTTACGCTGGCTACAGCGCAAGGCATGATTCAGTATACCTGTATCTTGAGACAAGAAACATCAAAGAGCTTACCGGAATGTTTGATGTCCAGACACAGGGAGCGGTCGCGGTGCGAATCTATAAACCAGATCGGGATGTGTTCAGGGATCGCAGGGTCTTCTCAGTTGAAGGCCTTTGGCTTGCTTCACCGTCAATGGTCCTGCTTGATTGTGCCGGCCAGGGATACGCAGGCCGCGATCTGACGCAAAAACTGGTGGAGATCTATGGCCAATTATAGCGTATCGAGAACGATAATAAACGCATCCCGTGAGGAGCTTATCCAGATATTTCGCTGGTCACAATTCCGGGAAAAGGACAATCCCATCACAGTTCTAGTTGGGGGGTGGGCGGTTTACTGCTACAATCCCTGGTATGGATCTGTTGATATCGATCTTGTCACTAATAACAAAACCCGTCAGCGTCTGATGAAGCACCTGAGAGACGACCGCGGATTTATCCCTCAAAGAGATCCGATGGCTCCAACTACCGTTGTGAAAAAGGTCCCTGAAGGAAAGATACTGATTGATTTTGGCTCACGCGAAGATATCTGCTGTTTTGAAGGAAGAGATGAGCAATGTCCATTTTCACTTCTTGATGGTCGCACGACTGCACGGGAGATCCTCCCAGGTTTTTCCGTGATTGTGCCAGAGAGGACTCTGCTTATGGTTTTCAAGCTCAAGGCGTCATGGGATAGGTCATTTCGGTTCCAGAATGGAAAATCGAGCGATGCGGAATGGGAAAGGGGCAAGCTGTGCAAGGATCGTGCAGATATTCTCGCACTCCTTGACCCTTCAGCAGGTGGTAATGATATCGATATTTCGTATTTTGGTGAGCTGCTCAATCAGTATCCATTCCTTGAGGAAATGCTGCGAGAGATCCCTGGAGATGGCGACGCAATCAATATGTATCGCAGGATGAATCAAGAGGACGCCAGGGAACGAATTGAAAGACTGCTCATGCTAGTTCAATAGATTGAGAATGATAATGCAATTATTCATGGCGTTATAGCCGAATATTGAGCGGAGACTCGCATATCCGAAAATGCCAGAGGCAAACTCCAGAACCAAAAGAATGTATGGGAGAGCCTTCAAAATCCCTCCAATCTGCACCAATCGAGAAATCCCGGAGGCTCTTAAATAATGATAGCATTTTTAAATATTTAAATTTAATTAAATCTGGCTAACATCATTATTTAAGAAGGATACGATCCGGGAAATAGCCATCGCCTACATGAAAATAGTTTTTAATCATATTGAAATTCAGTCTCATGGCTTCAGCCATGCATGACGCTGCAGGATGCTGAATCTGCCGTCCGTTCTCTCCCGCGCGCTCGCAGGCGGGCAGGCCCCAAAGTCGCTGATGGCACATCTGAAAATGTAAAGCCGCATCCCCGCACTCACAGTATCGCGATATACGCGCCCCGACCCTCCATCAGCCGCGTCCCGAACATCAGGAAAGAATAGTATAAATATTTCGAATTGGATATAACACTACTATGAGCGAAGCCCAAGAAAGAATCAAGGATCAGGCCGGGCCTTGCGGCATCATCTGCGTTTCATGCCCCCTGGGAAATGGGGCCGTTGCTGAGAGCGCGAGCCGAACCAGAAAGAACATCGCCGACTACAAGATTGCCATGTGGTCTCCCTTTGTGCCTGGGGGAGAGGCCATTGACTGGGCTGCCGTGGACAGGGGCCTGGACTGGCTGGAAAAATACGCAGTCTGCGCCGGATGCAGCAACGGTGGCGGCCCGCCCGACTGCACCATCAGGATAT
>JAQVZT010000354.1 GCA_028708055.1 Methanothrix sp. | reverse complement strand
CCCCAAAATCGAGCAAATGAGGCTTGCTGCTACTGCTTCTCTGCTTTCGCGAAGGGATGTCATCGTCGTGGCCTCAGTCTCATGCATCTACGGCCTCGGAAATCCCGAGAACTTTCAGCAGATGGGCTTTGAGCTGAAGGTGGGCGACAGAATCTCCAGGAGAGAGATCCTGGGAAAGCTGGTGGATATCCTCTATGAAAGAAACGACCTGGACCTCTCGCCCGGTCGCTTCCGGTCAAAGGGCGATACCATCGATCTGGTCCCAGGCTATTTCAATAACATCATCAGAATCGAGCTGTTCGGAGATGAGGTGGAGAGGATCTCTGAGGTTGATCGGCAGACCGGCCTTCTGGTCGAGGAGATGAACTACTTCTTCGTCTACCCGGCCCGGCATTATGTGATCCCTGAGGAGGAGCAGAAGGCGGCCATAGAGACCATCCTGGCGGAGATGGAAGAGCGGCTGCCTCAATTGGGCATGATTGAGGCCCACCGGCTGCGGCAGCGCACCCTGCACGACATGGAGATGATCAGGGAGACGGGAAGCTGCAAGGGCATTGAGAACTACTCCCGCCACTTCGACCGGCGCCAGCCGGGTGAAGCGCCCTACTGCCTGGTTGACTATTTTCCGGATGATTTCCTGCTGGTAATCGATGAGAGCCACCAGACTCTGCCCCAGCTGCGGGCAATGTACAACGGCGATCGCTCCCGGAAGAAAAGCCTGGTGGACTACGGATTTCGCCTGCCCAGCAGCTACGACAACCGTCCCCTCCGCTTCGAGGAGTTCGAGAGGCACATGAAAAATGTGATCTTCGTGTCTGCTACGCCCGCATCTTATGAGCTAGAGCACTCTTACCAGGTCGTAGAGCAGATCATCCGGCCCACCGGCCTGCTCGATCCTCTAGTCGAGATCCGGCCCATTGAGGGGCAGGTCAGAGATGTTATGATGGAGATCCACCATGTGGTAGAAAAGGGCGACCGGGCGCTGGTGACGACTCTGACCAAGCGGCTGGCGGAAGAGCTCACTGATTTTCTGGCTCGGAATGATATCAAGGCCCGCTATCTGCACTCGGACATCGATACCCTGGAGAGGACGGAGATCATCCGGGAGCTGCGCCTGGGCAAGTTCGATGTTCTGGTGGGAATCAACCTCCTCAGGGAGGGCCTCGACATACCGGAGGTGGGCTTCATCGGCATTCTTGATGCCGACAAAGAGGGATTTTTACGGGATGAGAAGAGTCTCATCCAGACGATCGGCAGAGCCTCGCGGAATGCCAACTCCCGGGTGGTCCTATATGCGGATAGGATGACCGGTTCCATTCGGGCGGCTGTGGAGAAGACCGAGCAGCGCAGGGCGATGCAGATGGCCCACAACCAGGAGCACGGACTCGTTCCCAGGACTATCAAGAAACCCATCCGGGAGAAGGTGGTGGAGATCACTGATACCAGGCACATTCCTAAATCCGATATCCCCAATCTGATCATCGAGCTGGAGGCGCAGATGCGTGCTGCTGCGGATAGGCTGGAGTTTGAGAAGGCCATACAGCTGCGGGATATGGCACGCAAGCTTGAGAATGAGATGAAGGTGGCTTAGCCTGGGATCTTGCGGCTTTTTCGGTTCGGCTAAAATAGCCTGTGAGAGCTTAGAACCAAGCAGGTACAACAGGCACATCAATTGCCTCATAATCTGAGGATTTCTTGCTGAAGTTCCACCGAGTTGTATGGCTCATCTTTTAGTGCTCCTTCTCAGTTGAAATCAGGCACGTTCTGCTTCTTTTTGGCCCTTTTTCGAGCAGGAACTCTGCGAAGACCTTGACCTCTCTCTGGATGTCGGAAGGAAGCTATTCGACAAACTGAGCAATTGCCGCTATAATTATTTGATTAGCTTCCTTGCCTTTTGGGTTTCTTTTCTTTTTGATTCGATAAGCTAATCAGGGAGAAGGCCTTGGAGATCACCGGTACGCGGCAAACTTATAATGCTAGAGAAGACGTATGGGAGAAGGCCAGTTGAGCGAAGCGACAGAGATTTCGGGTCAGGCCGGAAATGAGAGGCAGGGAAATGAGGACATAACCAGAGGAGTCACCCTGCTGATCGGAGATCCTAAGAAGGCGATTTTCAAGCTCTCTGGCCCCATGATCATCGCCCTGATGATTCAGGCGGCCTACAATCTGGTCAATGCCGTCTGGGTGGCAGGCCTCGGCCCGACTGCGCTGGCAGCAGTGGGATTTGTAAGTCCTATTTTCATGGTAGTAATAGGCATCTCCAATGGCCTGGGTGCCGGTGTCTCATCCGCCATCTCCCGCCGGATCGGGGCCGGGGATAAGGCCGGGGCGGACGCTACTGCCGCCCATGCCATTGTCCTGGTGATCGCGGTATCGGTGATCTTAACCGTCTGCCTGCTCAGCCTGGCCGGTCCGATTCTCGCCGCTATGGGCGCAGGCACATCTCTCGGCATGGCTCTGGAGTACGGAAATATCGTCTTTGCAGGCAGCATCCTGGCGGTCTTCTCTGCCATGGCCTTTGCCATTTTGAGAGGAGAGGGAGACACAAAGCGCACCATGTATGCCATGGCAGCCGGCTCCCTGGTAAACGCCGTTCTCGATCCGGTCCTGATCTACTGGGCAGGGCTCGGTGTGGCAGGAGCAGCGTGGGGCACGGTCTTCTCCATGCTTCTTGTCTCGCTGGTCCAGCTTTACTGGATGTTCATCAAAAAGGATACCTACGTCGCCATCTCCATGAGAGGCTTTCGATTCTGCAGGGACGTGATGAAGGATATCCTCCAGGTGGGCATACCTGCTAGTATCGAGTTTCTCTTCTACTCCATAGATGCCGTGATCATCAATGCCATGCTGGCTGCCGTATCGGGGACCGATGCTGTGGCGGTCTACACCGTCGGATGGCGGGTGATATTCGTGGCGTTGGTTCCACTCATCGCCATCGCCACTGCGGAGATATCGGTTGCCGGGGCGGCTTTCGGTGCGAGAAGGTACGAGAGCCTCTCCGTAATTCACAGCTATTCCACGAAGCTGGGTCTTGCCATCGGAGCCGCCACGGCTGTTGTAACCGGCATCTTTGCCCCGCAGATTACTGCGCTCTTTACCTTCAGCGCCGATAGCGCGCACCTCGCTCCGGCACTGGTCGCGTTCATGCATGCCATGTGCCTCTTCTATCCCTTCGTCTCGCCGGGAATCATGTCCGCCAGCTTCTTTCAGGGAGCGGGAAAAGGGCTTACCTCGCTCTTTCTCAATATGCTCAGGGATGTGATCCTCATAACCATGATGGCCTTTG
>JAQVZT010000037.1 GCA_028708055.1 Methanothrix sp. | reverse complement strand
TCTGGGTAGAGATGATCATCTCCACATTCTTGTAGCCTACGCCCTTGACAGATGCCTTTTCGTACATATAATTTGCAGCGCCGGCCATGCCGATTATTGCGATGGCCAAAACTGCCAAAATTAGTATCCTCTTCGTTTCATTCCCTCCTTACCTGATGGCAATCTGATAATCATTCAATCGTATTTGAATGTTATTTTTTAAACTTTTTATTATAGTATGTCTTTAAGCACGGATTTCTAGTTATACATAGGCGGTGGTCCCGCGTTGCAATAGCTATCTGATAAGATTAAGATAAGCCGAATTCGCTCTCTGCCCATTCTGGCTAAAGTATTTAAATAATGACCTCATAAAGTGAATAATTAATAGTTGTAAATTGGCTGAATAATCAATGGAGGATTAAATGAATAAATTTCTAGGCATAGTACAGGGTAGGAGGTTCTCAATTTTAATGCCTCGCCCCCAATGTTGCACAGTCAGGCTAACGAGAATAGCTAAGCCAGCATCCATTGCGGAAGAACTTGTGGCCTCCCATGAAATTAACTTGGCTGAGTATGAGGGAAAAGCAATAATGGTTAACGGAGTCCTCCCTGAGCATAAAGGATGGCTCTATGAGGCCAATGTTATCGACCAGGCGAGTCCCATTTTAACGGCAGTGGTGGAAGAACTCTTCAGATAGAGCGGTTTGCTCCAGCCAAACGTAGCTAACAAAGCATCAATTTAAAAAATTTTTGAGGCAGAAATATTGCTGTTTGCTTGTGAAAGATTTAGGCTATCGGGGTAAAAATATGGAATGTTGCGATATAGTCAAAAATTTCCTTGAAGGAAGGAAAACAGATAAAGGTGCTAGTAGAAGGTGGGAAGTTCCAGCCGGTCTCTGGCAAGTTCGTTGATTTTAACGAATCCTCCATTGTGCTTGAGCAGAAAGATGGAGCACAATATTTGTTCGACATCGATTATGTGATCAGTGTCGCAGATATGGAGGAGACGGGCGAAGAAAGTTAGAACTTTCAGATAAAAAACATCCAAGGAAACAGGATGGGATGATTATCCGCATCCCTCTTTCGCAAATTTCGAACCACCTATAGGAGCGCCACGAGATCCTGGACTCTCGCCCGCCAGCCCTGCGTATTCTGTAGCGTCACATCGCTACCATGATTTCGCGGTAATGTGACACTACCAAGCGAAGAAAAAGAGATTATGGCGGATGGCAAATGCCGCAGGGCACATAGCCCGCCGCCCTGGCCTCCTCTGAACTGCCAAAAGTGATCAGGTTTGAGGCCTTGATCTTTTTCGCTGCGCTGCAGGTGGGGTAGTGATATTTGTTGCTCTTGGACGAGCCGACAAAAGGCCCGCCTGATGTTGTGCTAGCGGCAGAACTGGCTTGGCTTGCACCGCTCGTGAAGAAGTTATCATCCTCGCTTCCAGGTAGTGCGCCCTTCCCTGGTCCTGCCCAACCATAAGTTGGTCCTATGTAGGGTTGCGCGGCCCCAGATGCCTCTCCGTGGAAGCAGGCGCTCTCTGGAATGGTGCCGTTCCACCAGTCAGCCGGGTTGAACTCGTTATTATCGAAGTCCCAGATGCATTCCTGGCCGGAGTCAAACAGCTTCCGGTTGAAATTCTCCAGAGATCCGTCCGGCTTCTGCAGATACACGACGGCTACCCACCGGCCATAATTGTCCTGGCCGGCCTGGTTATCCAGATCCAGGGCAACATTCTTGCCATAGAGCCATTGGGTGGTGAACTCCTTGGCTACCGGGCCGTTATCAGTGCTCATCTCGGGGGTGTCGATGTCTGCCATTCTGATCCCGATCTCTTGGGTTGGCAACTGGACATCGATCGTGTCGCCATCGACTACATTGATTACTTCGCCCGAAGCTTCTTGAGCGGCCAGAGCGGACGGAAGCAGCAAGAGCAAAGCGACCAGAATGTGAAAAATCTTCGCAATATTCCTCATTTAGATCACAGTCCTCAAGCTTACCTCACCACGAAGGACTTGCAGATCGTTTCGAACTGGTCCTTGGTATATGTTGCGATTATATCGCCCTGATAAATTACCTTGTTAGGAGCATGAATTACTACATACTTCCCGTGCTCCTCTGAATCATCGATGTATGCACTGAAGGAATAATTTGGATCTCTCTTCAAGTCTTTGCCTTCTTGGATGACACAGAAAAGCATAGACTTACCGTCATCGGTGGTCATTTGCTCTAATGTATGGCCTGTGCCAACAAAGCTTTCTGCGAATCCCTGGAAGGTAGGATAAAGCTGTTTATATAGGGCAGAATCCCATAGATTAATGCTTATGATGGGTTTGGTCGTTCCGGGCTTGATTAATTGAAAGTGAATCCCCACTAGATGAATCTCCAAGTTCAACCGCATAATGGATATTGATTTCAATTGTTCCAACACTTGATTTGAAATTCTCGACGCCAGCAGATGATATTCCCTGCGAGGCAGAAAACAATAAGGCCACTTGACTTCAAGGGCAATCCCTCCTTGAATCCCGGTTTGATCAGGTCTGACGAAAAAAATTTTGGGTGAAAGTCGCCCTTCGGTGCAGTGCAATGCAGTCCCTAATTTCGTAGGGCGATGTCATCCCATTAAAAAAATGATGTCTCGCCAATCAGGCCATGAATCCCGGAGTTAGCCGTATTTGGCGTGAAAAGCCTCATCGGACATCATCGCGTATCGGATCAATTCATAGAGCGCAATTAGGGCAGGAATGAATGTCCAGCAGAATAACAGATAAAGCCACCATTTACCCTCATTAAGATAGAGCTTATGTATCCCGATGCCCGCCGAGAAATAAAGCTAATATGATGGCAGTTGTGCGACTCTTCGGTTCCCTATAGCCACCCACCGGAGCAACCTGTACTCCGCACTTGGGACATATTATAGCTTTTTCGTCGATCTGAGCCCCGCAATTAGAGCAAAACTTTGTATTGCGTTGATTCATTGTCGTGGTTTCTTTGTTTGCAGCATCTGTTAAATTATCTTCTGGCATAATTCCATCCTTTTTAGGCTTGTTCATTGATGGATCTAACGAAAAACCTTTTGGCCGATAGTTGCGCAATTATCAGGCGATTCGCTCTCCTAGCGCAAAGGCCAAAACCTAGAATGAAGTCAATAATTTGGAAACCGATTAGAACTAACTTCGAATTCAAGGATAATATTTAATAATAACTAATCCGCTTAACGGTGTACTGCAATGTGGAATAAACCAAGATGTGAAAATGCAAGGATGAAGCAAAGCGGCCACGACATCATAAAATTGCTACTTTTTTTGTTTACAATATTTCTCTATCTTTTTATTATATGCTATAATGAAGCATTCTTCCGGATCTTTTCGTTTCCCTATGAACGCATTACTTTGCCGATTAATTTTTATCTTCTTAACATATTACGTATTTTATTTTGGAATTTCTCTGCATTCTTTTTTGGCTCTCTTATGATAGTCGCCATCGCAATACTAATAGTAGTCATTATAAATTTTATTATTGCTATATTGAGAGGATTTCGAAAGACATTCACAAAAGAGCTACAAAGCGTCTCATTTTATGAGTCCAATAAATTTATAATAAACATATTCTCTGTGTTAATAACCTGTGCAATTATGATCCTCACCTATGTGGATAAGGACACTATTTTTGAGTACATTATTGATCTTGATTATGTATTGCAATGGAATGAAGAATTTCCATTTTACGTTTTGATATCTTTTTATATTTTTATTTTTTTTAATTTTATTTTAAAAAAAATCAATGCATAGAAGCGATATACGGATTTCTTACGATTCGCGCACCAGGGTCGTTGCATAATGGGAAAAAATCGAAGGTTTTTTTCTATGTTTTCCTTCTATTATTTTGTTTGATCTTTATATTTTTCAATGATTCTTTAATAGTTGAAATGGGCTCTGATGACGCAATTAGCTTTGTGCAAGGAAAAGCTCATAGATTTAGTGGCGATGCTGGTAGGTATGAATTGGAACTAGTATTAAATGAAACTGATGTAAATCTCACGAATAAATCATTGATCTTTCTTATGCTTCAAGATGGAATTTATTATTTTGTTGAGAAACAAGGCCCTGACTTTAATGAATCCAATTATGCAACGTTATATACAGTTCCAAGCAGTAAGGTCAAATTAGCGAGATTGACTTTGATCAAATCCAAGAATGAAAGCAAATTGCTGAGTCCTGGATCGATGTAATTCCCATCCCACTTAGTTGAAGTGTCCGTGACTAATAATTGGTGAATGACCCATTGCCTACAAAAAAGAATAGTATAATTGAATCTTGAACTGCGAAGAAAACGTTCTCCTGCAACCTCATCTTCTGCCTTGCCTCCTTCGCGAGCATTTTGCCTCCGTTCGCGACAATGAGCGCCTTCCGCACTTCCTCGCGATCCTTTCCGCAGACTGGATTTGCTGCTTTCGAGGGCCGCTATTCATCTGCGATCGAAGGCCTGGTCTTCTGCTGCGCGGGCATCGAGAAGGATCAGAGGATCGTTGTCCGGTGAGCCGGACATTTGCGGCTAAAAGCTCCGCCAAATACATGCTTAATATGGCCAAGTCATATTCCTGTTTACTTAATATAAATCAGAAGTCTTCCCAATTATTATCTAGATATAAATGTTTCAATATATAACATTTAGTACCTGGGAGCAATGGGTATCTACCAAAAATATCAATATCAATTTTTAGCTCTTCATCAAATTGCTTCAATTTGTTGTATATCTTGATTATGCCGTCAATATCTACTTTATATTTATTCAAGTAATTTTCACTGAACATCATATCACTGAATATTTTTTCCAGTGGATATGTATCTTTGCCAGACGAATCTAGTCGTAGATTACTATTTCCTTTAGCAACAATAAGAGTTGGATGGTGTCCACCTTCCTCGTCAGGACGAAAATGTAATTCGAATCCTTCTGATCCCCCATACGCAAAAGTCCCTCTTGAACCAATATCGTAGTATAATTTTTTTGAGGGGCCTAACCAGGTAGTGTATTGCTTAAAACAGAGTTCTGCGAAATCGTTGTGTGGCATTTGGGATGCATTCGTATAATGGCCAACATCCAATTCCTTTTTTACTAGCTCATCGCATAACTCTATTCTAATTTTTTCGTAAAGGCTAATTTTGTCAGTTTCATATTTATTTATCAATTTTTCATAACTTTCATGTAATATCTGAAACTCGCCTTTGAATTCGCTAGGGAGATGGTTTTCGATAATATCCTTATATTTCCAGTTGCTGCTAATATTTCTTGTTAATTTATTTTCCCAGTTTTTTCTCGATATAATATTATATGGTAGATAGTAAGGAAATCCACTATTCCAATATTGCATAAAATCTTTTAAATCATTCGTATGAGACTCGCGAGCAAATAGCATAAAAGGAGTAATAACTGATATTTTTGCTAATTTATAAGTAAAATATGTATATACTATTAAAATATCCGCGGTTATACCCAGAATGAAATCACTTACTGATAATAGTTGCGCATATAATAATATTGTACAAATCATAAAAATTAAGATAAAAAGTGCACTTAAATTAATGGGAATAGTATGCAATGCAGCCTTCATGAAAACCCTCATGATTATCATTTAGAAAGATCTAACGAAAAACCTTTGCCCTGTGGCCAGACCAGAAGGAGTTCGAGGAAAAAGGAGATGACTGGGCTGGCCAGCTAGCCTGTCTCGTTCTTCTCGATGTGGATGGTGATAAGCTGCAGAGTGCCTTCGTCACGGGAATGTAATAGATACCTCATAAGATTGTAGCACTGCTTATAATATTCTTGCTAAGCTCTTCATTGCCCGATGATGAAATGACTACTAACAAACGCGATGCTCTTCCGAAATCCACGTCCAATGGTGTCAATAAGGCATATGTGGGCTTGCCAGTAGACATATATTCTCCGGTGCCGAAAAAGCCTTCTTTATATGGAGTAACATCGACATTGAAATTATCCTGTTTCATCAGCATGCTGAGTAATCGATCACAATTACTCACTAATATGGAATGCTCTGCGGACGGGGTGGATTCACATATCGAGATGGTTCCTATCAAGTCGTCCGAAACGAACTTGGTTTGATAAACAGTGAGTCCTCCGGCAGTGAATGGGAGCACGGCGCTGGAATTTACTTGAATATCACCGAAATCAATACTTACTTCTTTGTCACCAACCTTCACGGTTTCTGCTGCGAATGATGACTGAATCAAGGTCATCAATATCAACAGAGATAGCATAATTCGTCTCATGGGGAAATAGAAACAATATCTAGCAAAAAATCTTTCGGCAGGCAAGCCAAAAAGTTTATGGCCTCCGCACATAATAGTTTTGCACCTTGAGTTCTGGGCTGAAGATGCGAGAAATAGATTAAGCGAGCGCAAGGGCCTCAAGAGGGTTTTCTTGAATCCCGCTTTTCCACTAATGCCCCATTTAGTAGTGATTTCTTGTATATCATCCAGACCTACGTCCATTGCCTCGCGGATATGCTTGAGGATCGTGCCTCAACCGGAATTTGAGTCCGCACTGAGGAGACAACGGCATCCCATCTCACATGTACATTCTTCAAATGGGAGCTCTGGGACTTTGTTTATAGCATAGGTTTTATCTTTTAATTTTTTGCAATGCTCGCAAGAATCCTCTACAACGAAAATTTTTGCTTTTTTAAATCCACTCCCTTTCAAACCATTCAAATTTTTTAAATAGTAGCAATGAAAGATCAACATCCTTGCAGCAGATTCAGCTTTAAGATGAGAATCAAGATTGAATCCAGATGGCAGCCAATCACTTGCTTTTCTGCAATAAAGGAGCTGCATCATTCCAGCGACTATCCGCAATGCATTAAGTTGGTGGTCATTGAATTTCTTTAAGATTTTAGGTTTAACAACAAAAATGGATTTAATAAACGTCGAATCGCATCCTATTTCAGAGGAGAAGACTTCTTGTTTATGATACGAATTGGCAATTTGGCAGGCTTTATCGAATTCGTGATTCTGAAGTGCCTGGAATACCTGCATTTCCACCGCAGTCTTTTTCTTCTTTTCTTCATCTAAATAGCTTTTAGACCTTTCCAAACCCCGTTCTGTGCATTCAAATACTAATTGCCCTTTAACTAACTTCTCCATCCCAGGAGCATCCAATTCAATGAGTCTCTCAATGAGGTCCTCTTTTTTTCCAGAGACTTTTAGGGTCCGATCTTTCAATAACGTTTTTAAAGCTGGAAGTTTGAATTCGTGGTCTAGCTTTCCATGAAGCCCAGAAGGTCGAATAAGGCCTTCATCAAGAAAGCGGTCCAGCGCTTTCTTTGGAGGTTCCTTAAGAACAGTTTCCCAGCCATCATCTTTCATAAAGTCGTTTAGTGTGTGTGGATGGATAAATCGACTCAGGAAGAAGAGGTGTGCGGGAGAAGTTTTCCAATTGAACCTTTTTAATCTATCCAAGAATTTCAATTCAATCCCTCGATAGAATGGTTAAAAGAAGGATCTAACGAAAAACCTTTTGCCCGATGGCCAGCCCCGCTTATCCGTAGTGTCACATCGTTTCCATGATTCCGAAGCAGTGTGACACTGCCATTTGGTAAGGGGGCTGCCTTCACAGCGCAAGCCTGCATGCCAGGGCGGCCAAGGACTCTTGCTTCAACCTTCGCGAAAAGCTCATAGATCTCATTCCTGGTCCTGACCGCAAACTCGCAGTGCGTCTTTCGGAAGCGGTCAAAATCGTTTCGCAGGCTATGCACCTCTGACAAGATTGCGCCAGATCACTGGCAGGAATGAGCACGGTGGCCAGTCTCTGTAGGCTTCGGACCATCCTCATAATACAACTAAATCGTACCAATGGAGCTATCTTTGCGGCTTAAATAGAGGCTCTTAAGCTCGTGGGGAGTTCAAGAGGCAATTGTTTTATCACGTATATATTTAATAAAATTTAATTCTATGAACGTTTTTAGAGATTCAGGACACTTTAAAGAACCGGAAATGACGATCGTGGCAGTCTTGGGACCTAGCGCGATGCGGTTCTTTGGAGCCACTTTGTACCTAGGACAAAGGAGGGGGATAACCTCAGAAATTTCAAATATACTTTTTATGAAGAACCATAAGATATATTTTCCGCGGATATATTTTTCAACTCCCTCCTTCTTCCGAAACTCGACTTCAGCAGCGGCTATATCATCATCCGATGATGCTGGGAAGGCTACTCTCTGTGCAGCATGATTTATCCGATTATTCGACGAAATAAAAGCTTCCTTTAACTCAATCCTGCCTTGATTGAAATCAAAATATTCTTTTGGAATTATATTACTAAGATTAACATTCATAGCCCCTCGCTTCCACAAGATTATCTGGGCCATCACGGGGACCATCGCTTCACTAAATATCCTCAGGTTACTTTCAAAAAGATTCTTTACTAAATCAATTTCCGCAGGTGTAAGATCGATAACCCCAAAGATATCTTCGAGAATGCGTTCCATTGTATTAAACGTCACGAATTCATTTTCTATCGAATATTTATCTGTTACATAAATATTTTCTGCATGATAGGATTCTCCTAGAAACTCAGATAAGTCACGGTCAACAAAGAAGCAAACACGATTTTTTGCAAAGCGCGACCAATCCATTTTACTATAAGTTCTGAGGACTTTGTCCTTATTGCCCAATCCAATGAGCTTCACTTTCCATCCGTAGGGCAGAGCGTTGTCTATAAGCCCACGATAAAATGGCGGGTCAGTTTTTCCTTCAACAAATCCGTAGACTACCTGCTTTCTGGCATCATAGTACTGAAGAAATTCATGGAATGCGCCAGCACTACTATCTAATGCGTTAGCATGTTCTCTAAGCAGATCCATATTTGTCTCTCCATAGCTAAATGCCTTCGAATTCCCCTAATCCATGCGCATATGGTAATAGATCATTATCATAAATGAAGGGTGAATGGGTTGCTGCTATCAATCCTGTGTAAAATTCACTCTTACAAATGTCTATGAGAAAGCGACGTTGCCATGGAACGGATAATGATAATTCTGGCTCATCGATCAATATGAAATATTTCTTCTGTCCGGAGAGGTAGAGATGGCTAAACAAGGAAACAATCTGCTTTTCCCCCGAAGACAAGTCGTGTAGTTCAATTTCCTTAATTTCTCCAGATTCATCACTTGTTTGAATTAAGAATTTAAAATTTATATAATCGTATATAAGTTTTTTATTTGCTACATACTCTGAGCATAATGCGCAGAAATCGCTTATTGGTTTTTCCTCCATTTCTAAGGATTTTTGAAATGCTAGCAATTTAATGAAATAATGAGAAATTATCTTATTGTGAACGGTATCCAATTTCTCAAGGCGTACTAGATTAATTTCCTTGAATAAGCGTTCCTTATGTTCTCGTTTAAGGATCGTCTCATCAATGCGATCTAAGACTGAACGAATTGTCTTTTCAGGGAGGCCCGCAATTTCATCTATGCCTATATTTTCATATTTCTTATCAACAACATCTCCGAGATATTGTAGCGTGAGATTAGTTAGATTCTTTCGAGCAAATTCTTTTAATTCATCTAATTTTGTGACTATTGCTCTTTCAACATCTTTCATGCCAAATTCAACCAATTCAATATAGCCCGCATTTGTATCCAATTGCTTATTGAGCTCTTTTTTTTGCTGTGAATCATTCGGTGTGGTGTTTTCTAGAATACTGCTCAATTCTCTCTCTATGCGGCGATAGGTTGGTAAGTAAAGAATTTGGGCACTTATAGCTTTGCGCATAGCTGCAATAATATCTTCATCCATCTTTTCATTATATTGTGCTTTATTGATTTTTCTTGTTTTTTTGCTTTCCCATTCTATGAAATCAAAGCTTATCCCATAACGTTCGCTCAATTTTTTCAATTCAAAGAAAACTTGATCGGGGGGGCTATGTGAAATAACATTCCTAATATGATATTGAATACTGGGCGGAAAAACCCTAAGGTAATCTGGATTAGTAATTCTTTTAAAGATTCCATCGAGTTGTTCTCTCGTCAATTTATATTCCTCTTTATCAATTATAGCAATTATTTCTTGAAATTGGATTGGATAGAGCAAGATCCAATTCCCAGATAAAAAATGAAACAAAATCCTGAGAATAGTTGTCTTACCAGAGCCGTTTTCGCCAACCAAGATTAATGTATTATCTTTTATCGTGATGTCTATTGTCCTTGTTCCATTCAATCCTTTAATTTGTATGCGTTTTAAAGAGCCAATCATATCTACCCCTCCATTCGGATTTGATAGTTAATTCTGAAAAATCCATTGATTGACGAGCAAAATATTCTACACGGCACGTCACAATTCACAGACATTTACTGGATCTCCATCGAAAGGTCTCCCTCCTGGTATCCGAACAGCGCCAGGAGGTTCTTCGATAGCTTTACCATGCTCTCAGCACTTAGGTTTGTCTCTGCATAGATGTCCGTGCTCCCAATTTTCTCAGCAGACCTGAGATCAGAAGGATTCTTGGAGAAGAATGGCTTCTGGCGGCCCGTCAGAGTTAAGACTGAATCGAACTTGTCTTTATGCAGCTCGGACATTATCGCACCGACCTGCAACATCATGTCTTTCCAGTACTTAGTCTCGTATCTCTTGCCCCTAAAAGTGAACGAGCAGAGGGTCCTACCCTTAAGGTCCTGCGACTTCTGAGCATCATAATACCGGGCAGTTGATTTTAGTTTGTCAGAATATTTATAAATATCATCCAGCGATGCCACGGGCAATTTTTCTTCGTTCTTCTGCTCATCGAAGATTCCGATGAACTTCTCAGCACCATTAAAGCACAAGCGAGCAATGGTTTTCCGAGGTGATGAATCGAGGACAACTCCGCAGTAATTTATTGTGTCACGAATGCTAATGCGATTTGAATCGATAACGTCCCTTAAAATGGTGCGTATAATATAATATCCATCTAACTCTTCTTCCGTTGTTATCGTTTTCGAATCCTTCGCCTCCTCCTTCTCATTTTCGGCCTTGGGGCCATCTGTTTGTTGTCCTTTCTCTGTAGAGGTCGCAGCTTCGCTCGCCAGGGCAATATTCAAACGTTCGTTTATTTTATCATTGATGAATTGTTTAAATGTCTTCTTAGTGATCAGCGCAAATTGCTCTCTGACTGGCTGCGTCAATTTTCCTGAGTACACTTGGGATGCAAAGAATTTAACAAAATCTTCCGATGGCTCATTCATCTGGTCTTCAATTATCCGCCTTATCTCCCGCATATACTTGAGATCACTGGCCGTAGCCAGAATCGCGTCTAATTGGAAAGCTGATTTGGAGAATTTCTTAACCTCTTCGACAATCGGCTCTTTTATATCGAGCATATTGAGTTCCAAGAATGGCTTGGCATCCATCACATTCTGATTCTCCAGGTCAGAATAGAAACGGTAAATGATGCCATTGGTCAATACACCAAATCGAGCTTCAGTGACGCTAAAATATCTATAAAGCTGCGAAGCATTCTCATTATCCAAGTTGCTGCCGCACCATTTGCATTCAAATAATATTATAGGCTTGCCTTCAACCAAAATAGCATAGTCAACCTTTTCACCTTTCTTTGTGCCTACATCAGCAACGAGTTCAGGAGTTACCTCGGTAGGATCGAATACATTATATCCAAGGGCGGCAATAAACGGCATAACAAAAGCCGTTTTTGTTGCCTCCTCAGTTTGAATGCCACCGGCTTGTTTCTGAATTCTGGAAGATAGATCGCGGACGTGATCAATAAAGTCCATTTAAATTCCCTCGGGTTAGAGATGAAAGTATCAGACGAAATACTTTTTGGATGGAGTGTGCTGGAGTGAGGCGTAAAGTTTTGCACTTTACACCCTAATCACTCTCAAGTAAAGCATTGAGCATCAAAATGTTTGACGGCCGGTATCCTGGTGGGAAACACGCAACCGGACGCGCTGTCTGACTTCCAATCAATAAAAAAATTGCGACTGATCTTCTGCCTCAGATAAAATATATTTGCTCCCTATACACTGGATTCATCCAGGTTCTGCTCAGGGAGTTCCTTTGCCTTAGCATATGCGGCCTCAGATCCTGTCTTGTTGCCCAGTGCCTTCAGGATATCACCCTTGTGTATCCAGACTATTGAGTCCGTTGGGCTCAGCTCCAGTGCCTTGTCGATCCACACCAGAGCTTCATCATTCCTGCCAAGCTTTTCCAGCGCAACGGCTTTCGTATCAATTGTCGCCGCGAGATTCCTGTTTAAAATCTCAATTGCTCTATCAGAATTATCCACTGCCTCCTGGTACATATCTTGCTTGTAGAACAGCCAGGCTTTGTCGTTCCAGGCCATTGCATAGTTGGGATCTATCTCAATAGCCATATCATAAGATCGGAGCGACTCAGTGAAATTGCCCAAACCATGAAGGGCCACACCTTTGCCGACCCATGCTCTAACGTAATATGGGCTTAGATTGAGGACTTCCTCAAAGCTTTGCAGGGACTCATTGTACCTTCCGACATTCCATAAGGCTTCGCCTTTGCCAGCCAGGGCAGCTATGTGAGACTCATTGATCTTCAGAGCCTTATCGTAGGCCTGGATAGCATCATCGAATTTATACTGCTCCCGGAGCACGTCGCCCTGAGCGGTCCAATACGCGCTGGTATTGTCTTCAGCGCTTGTGGCCGAGGAGATGTATAAGGCCAACAGCGATAAGATCAAAAGGGCTTTCATAAATTCACCTGAGCAAATAATTAGCAGTCATTGAAAAAAAGGTTTGTGGTAAATTTAGATAGTTTCCCATGAATTCATCATCATGCTTTCTTGAACACTCCGCTTCCTACAACCATTCCGTTAATGTCGACCTCCTGGTAGTTTAGCTCAATCTCCGTAGGCGAGAGCACATCGCCCCACCAGTAGCCGTTCTCATCCACCATTGTGATGGACTCGTTTTCAGAACACAATACTCCCAGCACAACTTCTTTAGACAAGGGGCTTGCACCTGGAACCATCGTTCCTGAAAACGATCGTCCTTTCTGCTCTGTGATGGTCAAATTCCATTCTTCACTAGGCCAGTAGGAGACCGTCTCATTCGGCAGCCACGCCGTATTCTGGTCATATCCGACAAAATCCATAACTCCGGACCAGTTGCCTATCATATCTGGCATCTCAGTTGCCATCGCCGGAATGCAAAAGGCCAGCAATAGCACCAATGCTAATATTTTCTTCATGTCAACTACCTCATTTAAATAGCCAAATTCTCATAGGAGGTGTATCCAATTATTACCTATTACAATTTAAATTTTCGCAAGAACACAGCTCAAGATACAGACGCTCAATAGTCCAGGACCTTGCGGCGATCTTGGCAGAGATCCATCCGAGCAGGAAGGGGGCTTGCTCCGCGAAAAGAGCTGTTCGCCTAAATGACAGTGTCACATTATCATGGAATTGTGACAACGATGTGACGCTACTAAAGCGAGGAAAAAGTAATTGGACGACACGCTTTCTTCTAAACTTGGTCTTTGCTTTTATCCGACGCAAAGTCCTCAAAGTTCTTTAAATAGGCAATGCCAACAGGAGTCGATCTATACCCCTCGCTAACCTTCTCGATTACCATTGCCTTTTCCAAGAGGACGAGGTGCACTTCGGCAACGCTCTCGTTCAATCCAAAGTTTTTCATTATATCCTCCTTGGTTTTAATCCCTCTGTCAATGAACTTCAGGATCTCACGCCTATTTCGTAGCTGT
>JAQVZT010000036.1:12172-13792 GCA_028708055.1 Methanothrix sp. | reverse complement strand
CCACTTCGATCAGCTCGCCGAGCAGGAAGAAAGCGGTGCAGTCGGAGATTCTAGCAGCTTGCTGCATATTATGAGTCACGATCACCTGGGTGTAGTTGTCCTTGAGGGTCTCCATAAGGCTCTCGATCTTTCCGGTTGAGATGGGATCGAGGGCGCTGCAAGGTTCGTCAAACAAAATGACATCGGGCTTCATGGCCAGTGTCCTGGCGATGCACAGCCTCTGCTGCTGCCCACCGGATAGGCCCATGGCCGGCTGGTCAAGCCTTTCGCAGACCTCTTCCCAGAGCGCTGCATCCATCAGACTGCGCTCTACGACTTTATCGACATTCTTCAAGCCATGAATTCTGGGGCCGTAGGCGATGTTATCATAGATGGACATGGGAAAAGGGTTGGGCTTTTGAAATACCATGCCGATCCTTTTCCGCAGATCCACAACATCAACATCCTTTCCATAAATATCAATATCATCATATAGAACCTGACCGCTAATGCGAATGTTAGCCACAAGGTCGTTCATCCGGTTCAGACAACGGATAAAGGTCGACTTGCCGCAGCCGGAAGGGCCGATCAGGGCGGTAATCTCCTTTTCGGGAATCTCCAGACTTATGTCCTTGAGGGCATGCTTCTGTCCGTACCAGAGATTTAGATTGTTGGAGATGATCTTCGATGTCAATGCATATCCCTTTTAGATGTGTTTCGCTAGGCTTTTGCCAATTGGATGTGATTGAGAGATGACTATATAGATCTTCCTATATAGACTATATATATTCTCCTCTACATACAAATATTCTCTCCGGTCCACCTCGGATTGAGCGAATCTTTTATATAGAACTTCAAACTGGTAGTAAGAAAAAAAAAGTCGGGGAGGACTATAGGTTTGGCAGGTTTGAGTGGCGTACCGGTTATCATACTGAAAGAAGGAAGCAAACGAGAGACAGGCAAGGATGCGCAGCGCAGGAACATTTTAGCTGCAAAAGCGGTCGCAGAGGCTGTTCGAACCACCCTTGGACCTAAAGGGATGGATAAGATGCTAGTCGCCGGTGAAGATGCAACCATCACCAATGACGGAGTTACCATTCTCAGAGAGATGGATATCGAGCATCCCGTGGCCAAGATGATCGTTGAGGTGGCAAAAGCCCAGGACGACGAGATCGGAGACGGCACTACCACCGCTGTGATTATCGCAGGCAAGCTGCTGGAAAAGGCAGAAGCTTTACTGGATCAGGATGTCCACCCCACAGTCATCGTGCAGGGCTATAAGCAGGCAGCGGTCAGAGCGCAAGAGGTGCTCTCTTCCATGGCCATTGATGCCTCAGGCGACGAAGGAGTTCTGCTCAAGATTGCCCAGACCGCCATGAGAGGAAAGGGCATCGAGATCGCCATGGATAAGCTGGCAAAGATTTCCGTAGAGGCGGCGCGCGCAGTTGCCGGTTTTGAGGGCAAGGACATTGAAGAGAATATCAAGATGGTCCTGATACCGGGCGGCAAGATCGAGGATTCGAGCATCATCTATGGCATAGCAGTTGAGAAGGAAAGAACGTCCCTGGAGATGCCAAAGCGCATCGATGCCGCCAGGATTATGCTCCTGGAAGGCACCCTCGAACTCAAGAAGCTGGATAC
>JAQVZT010000036.1:0-12072 GCA_028708055.1 Methanothrix sp. | reverse complement strand
GAGCAGCTGGCAGTCCGGGCCTTCGCAGATGCAGTGGAGTCCATCCCCCTGACTTTAGCTGAGAACTCCGGCTTTGACCCTGTTGATAGCCTGGCGGCCCTGAGGGTCAAAGGCGGACAGGGATTGAAGACCTTCGGGTTGGACCTGACATCCGGCGATCCCGCTGACATGCTGGCGCTGGGCGTTGTAGAGCCGCTAAAAGTCAAGACTCAAGCAATTAAATCAGCAACGGAAGCTGCCACCATGGTACTGCGGGTAGATGACGTTATAGCTGCCAAGAGAGAAGAGCTGGCACCCAAGCCCGGCCAGAGCCCGCACGACTATACCATGCCTCAGATGCCAATGCCTCACTACTAGAAGAGGATTGAGGAGCAAAAAAGGGTCGGCATTAGCCGGCCCACCCCTCCCCAGGATTGAAATCAAGCCATACTTTGGGTGGATACTATGGCGGAAGCTGACGAAGAAGAATCTGAAACTAAGACTGACAGTTCGGGCGCGGTTATCGAGGAGCTACAGCAACAGCTCTCTTTGGCTCAGAGCCTGGCGGAAGAGCGGCTCGACCTCCTGAAGCATTGTCGGGCGGACCTGGACAATATCATGAAAAGATCGGCCCGTGAGAAGGAAGAAAATGTAAAATATGCCTCTCAAAAGCTCGTCTCGAAGCTCCTCCCCGTGCTGGACAGCCTGGAAGCGGCTGCAAAGCATGATGAAGGAAGCCGGGCGCTTTACACTCAACTGATCGATATACTGTCAGGAGAAGGGCTCACGCCCATTGCTGCAAAAGGGATGAAGTTCGACCCCTATCGCCATGAGGCGCTCTTTCAGGTCGAGAGCAAAGATCTGGAAGAAGGAACTGTCGCAGAAGAGATACAGAAAGGTTACCTGTTCAATTCACATGTCATCCGCTTCTCAAAGGTAGCGGTGGCGAAAAGGTAAAATAATTGTCAAGTTGTGATAACTTTCAATTTCAGGAGATGAAATCTTGTCTAAAATTATCGGCATTGACCTTGGAACCAGCAACTCGGCGGCTGCTGTTCTGATCGGCGGCCGACCAACCATAATTCCCAGTGCAGAAGGGACAAGCATCGGCGGCAAGGCGTTTCCATCTTACGTGGCCTTTACTAAAGAAGGCCAGGTTCTGGTGGGCGAGCCGGCAAAGAGACAATCTGTTACCAATCCGGACGGCACTGTCACGGGAATCAAACGCAAGATGGGCACGGACTACAAAGTCAGGGTCCACGGCAAGGAATACAGTCCGGAGGACATATCCGCCCAGATACTGCGCAAGATCAAGACGGACGCAGAGACCTATCTGGCAGATACCGTAGACAAAGCAGTGATCACCGTTCCTGCTTACTTTAATGACAATCAGAGACAGGCGACGAAAGATGCCGGAACCATTGCCGGCCTTGAGGTCGTTCGCATAATCAATGAGCCCACCGCAGCGGCACTGGCCTACGGCCTGGATAAGGTGGGCGAGCACAAGATCCTGGTCTTTGATCTGGGCGGCGGCACTCTGGATGTCACCATCATGGAGATCGGCGAGGGGGTATTCGAGGTCCGTTCCACCTCCGGCGATACTCAGCTGGGCGGCAGAGACATGGATGAGAGGCTGACCAATTATGTCCTGACCAAATTCAAGAAGGATTCGGGAATCGACCTGAAAGGCGACTCCATGGCCATGCAGCGCCTGAGAGAAGCAGTCGAGGTGGCCAAGATTGAGCTATCCAGTGTGATGCAGACCAACATCAATTTGCCTTACATCACTGCGGACGCCACCGGCCCCAAGCACCTTTCCATGACTTTGGACCGATCCACTCTCGACGAGCTGGTCCGGGATGTCATTGAACGCTGCCGCGGCCCGATGGTCCAGGCCCTGAAGGACAGCAAGCTTGAGAAATCCGATGTCGGAAAGATCATATTGGTGGGCGGCCCAACCAGAATGCCCATCGTCCAGGAGTTCGTCAAGGGCTTCATGGGCAAGGAAATTGAGCGCGGCGTGGACCCGATGGAATGCGTGGCCATGGGAGCCGCCATTCAGGCCGGCGTCCTGGGCGGCGAAGTCAAGGACCTTCTGCTTCTGGATGTGACACCGCTCTCTCTGGGAATTGAGACCCTGGGTGCGGTTACTACCAGGCTGATTGAGAGGAATACCACAATTCCCACCAGGAAGAGCCAGATCTTCACCACGGCAGCGGACAACCAGACCAGCGTGGAGGTCAATGTGCTTCAGGGAGAGAGGCCCATGGCCAGAGATAATGTCTCTCTGGGAAGGTTCACACTGGTGGGCATACCCCCGGCACCCCGCGGAATTCCTCAGATTGAGGTCACATTCGATATCGATGCCAACGGCATAATCCATGTATCCGCCAAGGATCTGGCCACAAAGAAGGAGCAGAATATGACCATCACTGCCCCCCATAAGCTGAGCAAGGACGAGATCGATGCCAAGATCAAGGATGCAGAGCGCTTTGCCGCTGACGACCTGAAGAGGAAAGAGGAGATTGAGGTCAAGAATGCAGCTGAGTCTCTCATCTATGCCTCTGAGAAGATGCTCAAAGATGCGGGCGACGTGGCTACAGCCGATCAGAAGGAGAAGATCGAGAAGGCCGTTGCCGACCTGAAGAATGCCCAGACGGGCGGCGAGATCTCTGAGATCAAGGCCAAGACCGAGGCTTTGCAAAATACCATCTACGAGCTTTCTGCTGCCATGTACCAGAAGGCTGCACAGGAACAGCAGGCAAAGCAGCAGGCTTCGCAAAGCGCAGGAACGGAGCAGCCTTCCGGCCAGGGTCCGTCGGATCAGACAGTGGATGCCGACTACGAAGTTGTAAACGACAAGAAGTAGAAGCAAGGAACGGAAGATATGCCGGATAAGAAGGACTACTACGAGGTCTTGGGCGTACCCAAGGATTCGAGCGAGAAGGACATCAAGGGAGCTTATCGCAAGCTCGCCATGAAGTACCATCCCGACAGATCGGAAGAACCCGATGCAGAAGAGATGTTCAAGGAGCTGTCCGAGGCCTATGCAGTCCTCTCCGATCCGGAAAAGCGGGCGAAGTACGACCAGTTCGGCCATGCCGGAATCAACAGCCAGTACTCGCAAGAGGACCTGTTCCGGGGAGTGAACTTCGAGGACCTGCTGAGGGGCTTTGGCTTCGGCGGTGGCGCGGGCCGGGGTGGCGGAGAGAGCATCTTCGACATGTTCTTTGGCGGTGGCCGGGGACAGCCGGCTCGTGGTCGGGATCTGCGCTATGACATCGACATCTCGCTGGAGCAGGCGGCTTCTGGTCTTGAGTCAACCATTGAGGTGCCGCGAACGGAAAATTGCCCCACCTGTCACGGCAGTGGAGCCAAGCCCGGTACCAATACAACAACCTGTAGCAACTGTCGCGGCTCCGGCCAGATAACCCGCGCCCAGAACACTCCCTTCGGACAGATGGTCACCACATCCCCCTGTCCCAAGTGTGGTGGCCGGGGGCAGATCATCGTCACACCCTGTTCGGACTGCTCTGGTTCGGGAAGGGTGCGAAAGAACCGCAAGATCAATATCAAGATTCCTCCGGGGGTTGAGGACGGCCAGCACCTCAAGCTGCGCGGCCAGGGCGACTCTGCCGGGCAGGGAATGGAGAACGGAGACCTCTATGTGGTCATAAGTGTCCGGCCCCATCCGCTCTTTCAGCGGGTGGAAAGCGACCTGCTCATGGAGACGCCCATCAGCTTCACCCAGGCGGCTCTAGGAACCGATCTGGAGGTTGCAACTCTGAGCGGCCGGGCCAAGATCAAGGTTCCGGCGGGAACGCAGACGGGAACCATCTTCCGGCTTAGGGGAAAGGGCATGCCACGGCTTCAGGGTCTTGGAAGCGGCGATATGCATGTCAAGGTCTGGATCAAGACGCCATCCGCCCTAACGGAAAGGCAGCGGCAGCTCTTGGAAGCGCTGGCGGTGGAGTTTGGCGAGAAGAGAAAGAAGCAGACTGAAAAAGAAAAGAGCCTAATCGACAAGATTGTTGATGAGGTTAAGAGCGCAGTTCAGTAGCATTCCGATCTCTTGCCCTTTTTTGATCGATTTTTCCTTTTAACTCCGAATTTAGATCCGACCTATCTGGGTCCACCCTGTTTAGATCGACCCTGTTTCGATTTGTCCAGATTTGTCCAATTTCGATCACAAATGGTTATATGTTAAAAAGCTGCATTATTATTGGTTAAACATATCAGACAGAAATATGAGAGGACGTGTTCGCTATGAAAATTGAATTGCTAGTACTTGGCATTTGCCTGATGGCTTTGGCCACACCAGGACTTGCCACGCTTCCCAGTGATGCACAGGTGATAAATCTAGACGAAAGCGTGAGCGGTTACCCGCCGGGAGCTTATTATAAGGTGGAGATTTCCGAGCCGGCAACTCTTCAGGTTGTTTTGGATGAAGTGCCTGCGCAGATGCAGACCCGTGTCGCCATTATCAATGAACAGGGTGCCTGGCTTACTAGCGAGGACACAACAAATCCAGGCGAGATGATGGCGGTAGAGGCAAGTGCAGAATCGCCCGGCTGGTATTACATCGCCATCCTGGAGTTAAATGGAAAGACCCTCGACGAACCCTATTCATTCCACGTTTCCGCACTCTGATCAAAAACCGCAGTTCGTCAATGATTCGGCAGACCCCTCAATGGATCATGATTGAAAAATTGGAGGAAAATAAGGAATGGTTCAGCATTCACATTTTTCGTCCAGGTAGATGTAGTATCTGAGCGGACTCATGTCATCAATCACATCCTGATCTGCGGTCCTTATCCAGATGTTACCTAACAGTTCGATGTCTCTGTTCTTGCTCAGCGCAATGTTGTAATCCTTGTTGTCCAGGACGATGGTGTCGGCGCTGACGCTCGATATCCTCATCTTGCCGAATTTGGCGTCTATCTTGACCGGAGTTGGCGTATCTGAGATCTGCCACAGGCCGTCAGCAGTAGCTACGGTCTGGTTCTGGATGGCGACGGCATTCTTGAAGTGGACCGCAATTGTCACCAGTCCCATCTGTTCATCCTCATCCGTTCTGTAGAGGTAGGTCTTATCGGCCATCGTCGCTCCAACCTTTGAGGGCATCAGGACCTTGGAATCTACAGCCTTTCCGTTCTTTGTGAGCTCAACGAGCATGCCGCTGCTATCGATGTATTTGATTGCCAGCTCATAGCCCTCCTCAAGCTTCAGCGGCTGGCTGGCAGTGACGGTCGTCTCGGCATTGCTGTCCATAAGTATCGTCTGAATCTGTTCATGGGACAGTGAATTTTCGTCTGTGGATTCCGTCAATAGCATCTGATTACTTTCATCCACATTTTCATTTTCGGCGTATCCGGCAAAATATTTCTCACCGAGAAAGCCGATTACATTGTAAGAGCCCCAGTCAGCGAATTTTAAGTCATCTCGTTGGGCCGTTGTGGAGTAAACGAGGCCGTTGGGCTCCTCTAGCTTACCATAAGTGACATATGTAGTAATCTTTTCCGTTCCCAGATCCCTATCGACATCATAATAGAAACCTGGAAAAGTCTGGGCGTTCCATTCGAAGTCCCCCGTGGCTACCTGACCGCGGATCTCTCTTGCATCTATCGGTCCGGAGATTAACAATGCCGCAAGCAGAATGATAGAGCCGATGACTCCATGCACACTCAAGAAGATTCCTCAATGCTTATTATTCCTTTCAATGTATGAAAAGATTGCGAGGACTGTGTTGACGACATAATAATATTATAACATTTAAATAACTTATTGGATTCCTATATGCTACTCCTGCTAGCGTGGTACGGTCACCGTTCGCAAGTTTAGTTATCATTCGTCGGTTTCGCCGATATGCGTGAGATCTCTTTTCACATCAGACTCTCGCTGGCTAGCAGGAAGCGAAATCCGCCCTTCGCAATCCCACAAGTTAAATATGGGAAAATGCAGAGGAGTTGGAGAGGACTAAATATTGAACATGCAGTTTCAGCTGGAACTGGTTGATTGGCTGCTCATAGCTGCGGCCCTGATCGGCTTGTATTCCATTCTGCTCTTGCCGCTCAAAGACAGCCAGGAATGGAAGAGCCGGGGAATCTCAGTAGGATGCCTGTTCGGCATTCCTCTGGCCATATTTCTTCGCACTACCCGGGGCCTGAATCTCCTGGACTATCTGGCCCGCCCCAAGAGCTTCTGGAGGCTGGTGGCCTCTGCCGGCATACCTCTGGTCGTCATAAGCATGGCATATTTCTTGATGCTGGTTTTGGCCATGACCTATTTCATGATAGAGGAGCCCCCCATGCCCAGCAGCTATAATGCACCCAGAAATATCCTCCTCATTCCTGGCCTGAATGAGTACATACCATTTGTCTGGGGCTGGATTGCGCTCTTTGTTACCATGGTGGTGCACGAGTTCGCTCACGGCATACTCAGCCGCGTGGAAGGGGTGCGCGTCAAGTCCATGGGAATAGTCGCCGTTCTGATTGCCCCGATAGCTGCTTTTGTGGAGCCGGATGACGCTGATCTCTTCGGCAGCAAAGACCAGCCAGCAATTGTGAACAAGAGCGCTAGAATCAGAATTCTGTCTGCCGGGGTCATCTCCAACTTCATCGTGGCCGCAGTGGCTATGGCCCTCTTCTTCGGACCGGTTATTGCAGCAATAACGCCACTGGATCGGCTGATTGTGGTCGATGTTCAGGACGGCTCTGCCGCTGACAGGGCCGGTTTTGAAAAAGGCATGGTGCTGCTCGATGTAAACGGCAACAATGACAGCAACCTCGATCAGTTTTACAGCCATCTGGCCGGATCCACAAACCGCATGAACGTGTTTTTCAATAACAAAGAAGAGGTTCTGTCCCTCTCCGGAATGCCCGCGCGGGGCATCATGGTTGCATCTACCTTCAAGGGCTCCTCAGCCGAAGCTGCAGGACTTCCATCCAGGAGCCTGATTACGGAAATCGATGGCAAGGAGATCGTAAATCTGGATGGATTTAGAAATATTATGAACACCACCCGTCCCGGCCAGACTATTGCCATAGCCACCGGCCAGGGAAATACTTACCAGATCCTCCTGACTTCCAAGACGGCTGCCGGCAAGGAAGATACCGGCGGATTCATCGGCATCGGCATCTCCGGAAATGCAGTTCTATCGGGTGGCGCGCTCTTTCAGGAGGTGCCCTCCAGGCAATTCCTGCAGACGCTGAGAAACATTCCCGGCATGGGCATAACGGGCTTTCACCTGATGCTCAGCTTGCCTTTTTCTGGTATTCCGGGATTTACCCAGAAGGGTTTTCCCGGCTTCAGCGGCTGGCTGACTGCGGTCTTCGAGCCCAGCGGATGGGCCGAGCCACTGGGAAGCAAATTATTCTGGCTCGCCAATCTCCTCCTCTGGATCGGTTGGATCAACCTCTATGCCGGCCTGTTCAACTGCCTTCCCGCAGTGCCTCTTGATGGCGGACACATCTTCAGGGATCTGGTCCAGTCCGGCTTTGAGAAGATAGTCCAGCCTAAAGAAGCAGAAAGATTCACCAGAACAACGGTGGCCATTCTCACCTGGATAGTGCTTACTTCCCTGCTCATAACCCTGGTCGCTCCGTTCACCAACTGGATGACTATTTGATCTCTCTTCCCGGCACGTCAGTTTTATGCATGTGGAGATAAATCAGGATAAAATGGAAACAATGGCAATTGCCGGCAGGCAAGGTGGCGGTATGAGAATAAGCGCGATTTGGCATTCGGCGGCCCTCATGGCCCTGGCAGTCCTGCTGGCAATGGCAGGCACTGCCCATTCTTCGGAGATCACTGATCTCTACTCCAGCATGGATTCAGCGGATATTACTGTGCAGGGAAATGTGGCCGGCATGGATTTGAGGCTTGATCTGGTCGATAAAGAAAAAGATGGAGCGATCCTCGCCAGCCGGAACCTGACGCTCGATGGTGCCGGGACCTGGACGGTCAGCTGGCCCGAGCTGGATGTCGAGAAGGGCAGTTATGAGATCTGCGCGCATTTGAGGAGTAACGGGACGCTCGTCTCCGGCAAATGCCAAAATTTCTATTACGGCGGAGTGGAGCCCATACGGTTTGATGTACGCGATTTTTGTGCCGATTCAAGGGGCATGCACCTTGCCATCAGTGCCAGTGATCCCACCATTGTGGACATCTATTACATGCTCATCGATGGGAACAAAGCGGCCTATGTCACTCGAGAGCAGGCGGTAGCCATCTCGGGGAGCTTTGCCATGCCAGTCACCAGGGATTATGCCTGGAAACAGATCCTGGAGAGAGGGCACCGGTATGCAGGCCGGGTGAAGATCGTGGAGCTGAATCACAACCTGACAAGGTCCTTCATGAATTCGTTCACGGCGATAGAAGACGCAAAAATAACAGAGACCTACCAGGATGAGACCGGAGCCAGCGCCACAGTCATGGGCAATTCTCGCGTTCCTTTTAAGGGGATTTTGCGCTTTATTCTATCTCAAAATGGCACAGTCCTCAATATAACCGAGAAGCCGACACCGGTGCTTCTCACCGGAGACGATGAGACGGTGGAGATTGCCTGGAATAAGACTCTTGAGCAGGGGATCTATCAACTGCGCACGGTATTGCTCGGCCAGAGTGGCGAGGTTGTGGATTTAGAGGAGGATGTAATCGAATCCAAGCCGCTGGTGAAGAGCAATACAACAGACACGGAAAAGAAAGCAAGCTTTCCAGCCGAGGCCTGCGCATTAGCTCTCTTCACGATCGTTCTTCTTCGAAGAAGGAGATGAATATTATGCAAAAAAAACTTGTAAGCCTCATCTGCACACTTGGGCTGCTGGCATTTGTTATGCCGGCCATATCTGCAGAAGAAAACCTGAATGCAACCGCAAACACAACGATAAATGAAACCCTGAATGCGACCACAAACACAACGCCAGATGAGAACCTGAATGCTACGGCAAACATTGCGGCAAATGCAACGGCAAATATCACCGCTAATGCAGCATCCAATCTCACCGATGTTGTGCCGCCAAAAGATGCCACTGCTGCGATATCCCCTGATCAAGCGACTCAGACTGCACAAAGCACACCCACTGATGCCCAGCTGGGCAGTGGAATTGCCCAGTCTCACAGCAAGGTCCTCAGGGCAGGCTTCGAGAAGACCAAGCCCCTGAATAATCTGGATGTTTACGGCAACAAATCGACATACAATATACCATTCAGCACATCCCAGAGAGCTCCGTTCGAAGTAAACCAGCGCCTGGGAAATGTATCTCAATTTACGTATAATACTCAGTATAGGCCTCTATACAACATCAGCCAATACTCGAGAAACAAACCCACTTATGAGGTTCCAACTTCAGTCTCATCCAAACCGACCTACAGCATAAGCAACTATCCGGTGATCAAGGCTGCAAATAGCATACCCTGATGAAAATGGAAAACGCTTATCCGGTTAAGATTTGAGTTTAATGGAAAAGGGGATCCTCGAAAGGATGGCTCTCAGATCCTGTACTCTGGAATCCTTTCAGAGGAACTTTTGAATTTTTGCCGCCAATGCGGGCTTGGGATACGCCCCCACCAGCTTATCGATGAGTTGGCCATTCTTGAAGACCATCAGAGTAGGAATCGCCGAGATTCGGTACTTGTTGGCAGTCGCCATATTCTCATCGACGTTCAGCTTGCCGAAGACTACTTTTCCCTTCATCTCCTTCGCGAGCTGTTCGATAATCGGACCGATGGAGCGGCAGGGCCCGCACCACTCCGCCCAGCAGTCCAGAATGAAGATCGGATACTGGCTGGCTGCGGCATCAATAGTGGCGTCGGTGATTTTTATGGGCACGTCCGGCAGCTCTATAGACGGCTTTGCGGGTGCGGTTAAATCCTTTTTCATCTGCTCCATTTTCTTTTTCTTTATCTCTTCCAACTCGTCCATAGCTCAATCCTCCAGTCTTTCTCTAGCTTTCACTATTAAGGATTTGAAGTGGCCCAGATCCACGGGCATGATCTCGAAGGGCAGAAGTGTGAAATCGAAGAACTCCAGCAGCTCTTCTTCGCGTGCCTGCGCATCTTTCAGGGTATCGAGGTAAACAGACCCCCGAAAAGATCCCATATGCATTCTCGCCTCCTCCGATCCCCAGTTAAGGCGGCGGAAGATATCCTTCCAGGCATCCAGCCATCCCGGGGAGAGGTAGAAGAAGAGCCCATCCCTGGCTTTCGTCTCCATCCCCTTGCGGGTGATGAAGGCGTCCACGCAATTCTGGCATTCAATGAGCGACGCATGGTAAGGCTTCAGGATCTCATCGATCTGGGGATGACACTGGCCGTATGCTACTATCATGCCCTCGCTTCCACTCTTCCGGGCTTCTTCCAGTTGGCCGCCAAGGGCTCCTTTGAGATCGTCATAATCAACATGCAGGCCTGCTCCCAGATAGCGGGCCTCAAAATCAAATCCCATATCCGGGCGCAGGGCTTCTATCTCCTTTTCGAAGACGCCGCAGGCAATTACCGTATACATAGCCAAAATATCATTATGGCAGCTATAGGATATATCTGTGATCCTTCATTGCTGATTCAAGTTGACATTTGGCCGCAAATCGCGAGAGATCAATGGCGTGTCCTCTGCTCATAATAATTAATCAGATGCATTTGCGCCATTTGGCAATAAAAACCAATAACTGTCGATCGTTATGAAAAGTTCATAACATTTCATAAAAAAACTTAAATAGAGAATGAGCAAAATACATACTGCAAACCAATTCCAATGGCGAACTATGCATTGATGCATCTCGTTAGGTACATCAGACGCAAAGGTAAATTCAGGGGAATAAACTTGTTCAATACAGAACGCAAGAATGAGAAGGGGGAAATTGAGATAGCGATTTGCCCTCTATGCGGCCTGCGCGTAGAATTCATGGGCGCTCCGATGGTCAGGTGCTATTCAACCGGAGAGACGTACGAACGAACCGAAGTGAGATGGATAGAAAAATCAAAGGTTCCGGAAGGGATAGGATACGATGTGGAAAATATAAGAGGAAATGACATCGTCCACGATTACCTGCCCAATGCATACGAGCAAGCCGATGAGATTGAAGCATAGACTTTTTATTTAATGGTAAACATTCTTACAAAACATTCTTATTAAACTTTCCTGCTAGGCGACAAATTGACCCCTTCCAGCTTCCAATAACTAGAAAAAAATAGGCTATTAGCACGAGGGACGATTATTCACATGTATCGAGAAGGCCCTTTTTCTTTCCGCCCCTCTTATCGCCAAGCTTGATCGGATCTACCTTCGCTTCAGGCTCTCCTTTCTTCTCTTTCTTTTCTTCGTGGTGTGTCAAATTACAGCCCCCATTAGTTGTACCAGCTAATCGTAATTATAACTTACGGTTAAAAATAAGCCTCACTGCTCAAGATAAATTCTGCAATCCGAAATGCGGACCTCTTGTTTCCATCCATCAATTAGCATGCAGGTTTTAGCGAGGAAGTGGGAAGCTGCGCCCTTCAAAATGCAGCAATTCACATCTGATCATGCAGCAATTCACATCTGATCAGAAAAAGCTATATGAGGGAGCATAATACATTACATTAGACTGTTGCAGCCCAGGTATGCTGCCATTTCACTTGTACATCCATCAATAATCGCAAAGCATTGGCCTGCCGGAGAGTCAAATCTTGATAAAAGACAAGATCAGGGTCCTCCATGTTGAGGACGATCCCAATGATCTGCATACGATCCAGCAAATGCTTCGCAGCCATGACGCTGATTTCATCATCATGGAGGATGCGGAGGGGCTCACTGCGGGCCTGAACCGTCTCCGAAACGAGTCCTTTGACCTGATTCTGCTTGACCTGGGGCTTGCTGAGACCCGGGGGCTTGAGACTCTGAGGTGCTTTGCCGCTAATACAAAGGATACACCGATTCTCGTTTTGATCGGCGCGGACGACGAGTCCCTCGGGCCGAAGGCAGTCGAGGCGGGTGCGCAGGACTTTCTGATCAAAGAAAATATCTCTCGCGATCTCCTGGTTCGGGCAATCAGATATTCGGTAGAAGGTTGGAGGTCCGAGCGGAAGATCCGAGAGAGCGAGGCGCACTATCGGCGG
>JAQVZT010000353.1 GCA_028708055.1 Methanothrix sp. | reverse complement strand
ATATAGTATGTAGGAATAGAGCTTTTTCGCTAAATCGAGAGAATGTCTCAAGAAGAATTTCTGAAAACCAAGGTGCAATAAAATCCAGAATTTGCATTTATTTTTGAAAAATTTAGCATAAACTAAACAAAATAATTTATAATTTTAATATGAATAATTTTCAAAAATTTTTGTACATTAATTTTTGTAAAACATTATATTTACATTTATTAGTTATATTTTAATTTGTGTATAATTTAAATAAATATTATATATAAAATATCTATAATATTATTAATTTTAAATTTTATTTTAAATAATTTTAATTTATATATTTATTATATGAATTTATTAATAAAATTATTTTTTATGCATTTATTATAGCTTAAGAAATCTATTTTTTTTGGTGTCAATTACACTCAATTCTATGAAGAAAAGTGAGGATTAAATCCTAAAGAAAATTCGCTTAGGTGACATTCAAGCGCTATTTAGGTTAGTATTATATATCAGATGATCTATGTGTTCTTTAAATTCAGGATCTTAATATCTTCGATTACAGGAGCGAGCAATTGGCGATGAAACTTCTGGGAATAGCTGGCCGTGTGTTTTTTTGCAGGTACTGCATGCTTGGGAATCCTTTCAGGCTTATATAAATCGCTTAAACCATATTGTGATTGGCCTTTGCAAAGTCTCTATTCCTGGATATAATATAAGCATTTAGTATTCTAATTCAAAGAATTTTGTAGGATGTGGATTGAATGAAACAAGAGATGTGTACTGAGGCGATGGAAATCTGGGCACCACCTGTGGCGATAGGGAGGACAGACTAATGCCAGCCACCTTAACTTATCCGGGTGTGTATATAGAGGAAGTCCCCAGCGGTGTGCGAACCATTGTTGGCGCAGCAACTTCAATCACAGCTTTCATCGGTCGCACCACGCGTGGGCCTGTAAACGAGGCAGTGACCATTAACAGTTTTGGGAACTTCGAGCGCGTTTTTGGAGGACTTAATGCTGACTATCCTTTGAGCTATGCCGTGAGGGACTTTTACCTCAATGGAGGCAGTCAAGCGATAATAGTGCGACTGTTCAAGCCCAAGGAAGGAGATGGAGTAGCTTCTACAGATTTATGAGCTTCATCTGATGCCTGATCAGAAAGCGGATAACCTAAATTAGAAGAAAAATGAGGTGGTAATTCGATGAAATTGAACGCAGCCAATCCTGGTTCTTGGGGCAATAATCTGGAAGTTCAAGTAGACCACGATGTGGCAGAAGAAGTTGCAAAAAAATTTGGGCTGGCAAAAACCGACTTATTCAATCTGACAGTCAAAGATACAGTTACTGGTGCTATTGAAGAGTTCCGCAATCTTTCCGTTAAGAATAGCCCGCGTAGAGTTGATCTGGTATTGGAGAACGAATCCAATCTTGTGCGGATCGAATCAGTCCCTCTACCAGATGTGATTCCAAATCCGAGTGGCCCAAAGAAATTGGCGGACGGCAAAGACAGCGATCCTTTGCTTGTAGGAGACTACAATGCGAGTGAAACCGATAAGATGGGAATCTATGCCCTGGAAAAGGCGGACATCTTCAATTTGCTGTGTATCCCGCCTGATACAATGGATGGCGATATCGCTTCAGGTGTTATTCCAAGTGCTGCTGCATATTGCGAAAAACGCCGAGCCATGTTGATAGTGGATCCTCCCAGCGATTGGACAAATAAGGAGAAGGCCAGAGATGGTGTCGCTTCGATAGGAACTAACAGCAAAAACGCTGCTCTCTTTTTCCCGCGGCTTCGGCAGCCTAATCCACTACGAGGAAACCAGATGGAAACTTTCGTTCCCTGTGGAGCTGTAGCCGGAGTTATCGCCCGGACGGATACTCAGCGCGGGATCTGGAAGGCTCCAGCCGGACTTGATGCTACTCTCGTGGGTGTTCCGCAACTTAGCGTGCCCTTGACAGATATGGAAAATGGCGAGCTAAATCCCAAAGGGATCAATTGCCTCAGATCTATGCCAGCCGCGGGGCGCATCATTTGGGGTGCGCGCACTTTGCAGGGAGACGATCGATTGAGCTCGGAATGGAAGTATATCCCGGTAAGACGCGTAGCCCTCTACATAGAAGAAAGCCTCTACCGAGGCACCCAGTGGGTGGTCTTCGAGCCCAACGATGAGCCTTTATGGGCCCAGATCCGGTTAAACGTGGGGTCTTTCATGCACGGCTTATTCCGGCAAGGTGCTTTCCAGGGAGCTTCACCTAAAGAGGCCTACTTCGTCAAGTGCGACAAAGAAACTACCATTCAGGACGATATCAACAAAGGCATCGTCAACATTATGGTGGGATTTGCTCCGCTCAAGCCAGCAGAGTTTGTGGTAATCAAGATCCAGCAGATGGCTGGAGAGATCCAGACCTAAGAGGTGATCAAGAATGGCTAGTTTCAGCGTTAATGCAACACGTTTTGATCCTTACAAGAACTTCAAGTTTAGAGTTAAGTGGGATGGCCGGTACGTGGCCGGCGTAAGCAAAGTCAGCGCTTTGAGCCGGACTACGGAAGTGGTCGAGCATCGTGAAGGCGGAGATCCCAGTAGCACTCGCAAATCTCCCGGGCAGACCAAATACGAGGCTATAACTCTGGAAAGGGGAGTAACCCATGATCCAGATTTCGAGGTGTGGGCCAACAAGGTTTGGAGCTACGGTGCCGGCCTGGGCGCAGAGGTCTCGCTCAAGGACTTTCGTAAAGATATCTCCATTGAGGTCTACAATGAGGCGGGGCAGCTCGCGATTGCCTATAACGTCTACCGGTGCTGGGTTTCCGAATATAAAGCGCTGCCGGATCTCGATGCCAAGAGCAATGAAATTGCCATCCAGACTCTAAAGCTGGAGAATGAGGGTTGGGTTCGGGATGAGGGCGTAGCCGAACCGTCCGAGCCGTCTTTGTAAGTGAGAGATGCAGACACTTTCTCCAAAAGAACTGCTAAGCGTTTGGGAGCAGGGAGTGGTCTGGCCGGCAGTATTCCGGGCGCTCAAGCTGCTGGCCTCTGCATTTCCCGAGAGATCTCTGCAAGATCTGGAGAGGATGTGCATTGGGGAGCGTGACGCCCTTCTGCTCATTCTTCGTGAGCAGACCTTTGGATCGCGACTCGTCTGCCTGGCAGGGTGTCCTGGTTGCAATGAGCGAATGGAGGTGGCTTTTAACGTGCAAGATATTTTGGTCGATCCGGAAATTAAAACTGGAGAGGCTTTGTCGATTGCCGTTTCTGGCTATGAGGTCCAGTTTCGTCTTGTGTGCGGCCAAGACCTCATCGCCATTGTCGGCATTGTGGATCCTGCTTTGGCCCGCAGTATCCTTTTTGAT
>JAQVZT010000352.1 GCA_028708055.1 Methanothrix sp. | reverse complement strand
GGAATAGACCTTGCGGCCGAATCGTAGGAAAAAGGTTTTATCAGTAATCGAGCAAAGACCCTAATATGAGGTTGGCCTGGCCGCCGCCCCGGCATTTAATCGCATCTGTCCTCATCCCGCTGCTAGCGCTGGCTCTGGCAAACCTTTCGCCAGAATCCCTGCAGGATATCCTTTCGCCAATAGCGCTCATCCTCGTCCTGCTCATCCCCGGATATCTTGCCACGCTGTACATATTTCCCGGAAAAAGCGACCTCAGTGCAGCAAGACGGGCATTCATCTGCCTGGCCTTTTCCGCTATCTTTGCCGGATCATTCAGCTTCATTCTGAGCGCCACACCAAGGGGGTTGCAGAGTGCATCCCTGGCCACAATTCTCTCGCTTCTGTCCATTTTCCTGGCGGCGGTGACCTATGGGCGCTGGTCGAATCTGCCCCGCAATAGACGATTTCTTCTTATGCCCAAGAGAGGATTGGGCTCAGACGCGCCCGTTTCCCGTTCGGTTCTGGCGATCCTCCTGCTCGGGGCCTGTCTTATGGCCGCCCTGGTTTTTGCCCTGGGACCAAATCTCCCTTTCCAGGATGCATCCTCAAATCTCGGTGCCAGCACGCCGGAAGAATCATTGACCGCTCCTTCTTCATCCCTTGAAGAAGAAAAAGTGCAGATAAAATCATATCCGCCTGAGGACCTTGTGACCGATTTATCGCAGAACAATTCCAGTAATTCCGGCAACGCAGGCATTTTGCCCGAAGCTGCGGCTCCTGTGGCAGCCAATTCCACAGCAATCAATGATACTGAAAATAGTTCGTCTTCCACTTTCAATGACCTGAGCAAGTCCGCAGACTTCTTCATGGGAGGCGGAGGTGGTGGAGGCGGAGGCAGCAGCTCATCAAGCAGCAGTCAAACCAGCTCCAAGAAGCAGGCTGAGGATAAGACCAAGCAGACCGAAAAGGCAGCCAGTGCGACTGCCAGCCCCTCTCCAACCACTTCAGGCGCAACATCCGGTAACGTGAAGAGCGATACAACTGCTGCGGCCAGCAACTTGCCGAATACAAGCTCCTCCAATAATGATAATCAGACTATCAAAGGCAATCAGACCCTTGAAATAAATCAGACGGAAAGCAGCAATTCGACTGCGAACACGAATCTTGCTGAAAGCGGCAATCAGACTGCAAGCATCCGTCCGGCCATAGAAGAAAGCCCTTCCCGGGCGCAGAATCTGACACTTGATCAGGCTGCCAACCCAGAGACCGGACAGTTGGTGACCTCTGAGCCATTGCCCTCATCACAATTATCCTCATCACCATCATCGACCGCAATTGATGCCAATGAATCAAAATTAGCCAATGAAGCCGCAGCATCGGCTCCTGCTGAACCGGCGATCATTCCCTCGCCGGAAACAAACCTCAGAGAAAGCCCGGCTCAGCCCGAGAATCCGGCCGAGATCAAAGATTCTTCCTCTCAGGCCGCCTCATCTCTGGTGAGCCCGACAGTCGAGACCGATCTCTCCCGCGCCATCCGCCAATCCGAGATCGACCTTGCCGAATTGAATGGCAAAGAAGCTGACAGGTCCAATCTGCCTCCTGTCCTGGAGGCTATCACTCCGGATAGACCCAGCCCGCAGCTGCAAGGAGCGGCCATCTTCTGGAAGGCTGAGGCCAAAGACGAAGAAGGCGATAAGATCCTCTACAAATTCTTCCTCAATGGCAAAGAAGAGCGAAAATGGTCCAAGATCAATAGCTGGAGCTGGCTAACTCAGGGCATGCCTGCGGGAGACTATCAGATCACCGTCCTGGCAATCGATGGCAATCATGCCGGCCAGGAATCCTTTGACAGCATAATGAACGCCAGCTTCACTATAAGTCGCCCCAATCAGGCTCCTGCTTTGCAGCAGCTCAGGCCGGATAGGTCCAGCCCCCAGGGCAAAGGCAGCAAAATCACCTGGACGGCCAGCGCCAATGATCCCGATAACGATCCGATCTACTACAGGTTCCTGAAGAACGATGTAGCATCAACCGATTGGTCTCAATCCGGTTCCTGGACCTGGGATACCAGCTCGGATAAGCCCGGAGAATACAGGATCACAGTGCAGGCAAAAGACGGATTGCACGCCTCAAAGGATTCCTCAGACAGCTCAATGGTGGAAAAATTCACTCTGACAGAGCCCAATGGCGTGCCGGAAGTGACCGGCTTGAAAGCCGACCGGACGAGCCCTCAGGTGGCAGGTAGCATCATAACCTGGATGGCATCCGCTGCTGATCCTGAGGGTGACGGGATCTCCTACAAGTTCCTGCTCAATGATAAAGAAACTTCACAATGGTCCTCCTCGAATTCCTGGGTCTGGAATACCTCGTCCGCCGCCCTCGGTGAGTACCATGTCCGGGTACTGGTCAGGGACGGCAGTCATTCTCCAGAGGATTCGTTTGACAGCTACAAGGATGCCACCATGACCATTACTGCCGCGGATACAAATCAGCCGCCAGCCATAAGTTCCCTGGTCTCGGACATCACAAGCCCGGACGCTCAGGGAGTGACGGTAAACTGGACGGCAGAGGCTCAGGACCCCGATGGCGACAGGATCCTCTACAAATTCCAGCTCAACGGCAGGGATGTGGGCAGATGGTCCGAGTCGGCAGACTGGAGATGGTCTACCACCAGTCTGTCTCCCGGGGACTACAGAATCCGGGTTCTGGCCAGAGACGGAAAACATGCCCCAGAAAATTCCTTTGACAGCTCCCGGGAAGCAGTCTTCTCGCTCATCTCTGAGATTGACCAGCAGATAAACCAGTTGATGAACAAAAGGTCCAGTGATGCCTCCCAGAAGGATAATTACCAGTCCTCTGACATCAAAGTAACTTCAGGCAGCAGCACCAACTCCAATGCAGTTCTGGGAAAGAGCAATGGAACCGCCGAAGAGAGTGGGGCTGCAGCACCCCGAAAGCTGGGTTAGGATACAAATGGGAAAGCAATATATACATCCTCGAATACATACGTAAGTTAGGATCTTTAAAAATGTCCTGGGAATGGAGCAAAAAGCTGCACAGCCTGATGAAGAGATCTTGTAGAGAAAAACGATTGCCTTCGGAGGTAACCCTTGCATATTAAAGAGGTCGAACTCAAGAACTTCAAGTCATTCGGCAAGAGCATCCGGGTTCCTCTGAAGAACGATTTTGTGACAGTTACTGGGCCAAACGGTAGCGGTAAGTCCAATATAGTTGATGCTCTGCTCTTCGCCCTCTGCCTTTCCAGCTCGCGGGCCATGCGGGCGGAGAGGCTGCCCGATCTAATCTTCCGGGCCGATGGCGGCAAGAATCCGGATTTTGCCCAGGTTACCGTAAAGCTCG
>JAQVZT010000035.1 GCA_028708055.1 Methanothrix sp. | reverse complement strand
GACCGGGCAGCTTTTGACCGGCGGACAGCAGAATGCCAGACCCCGCAGGTCTCCGCCGGCGCAGATGTGCTTGGGTGCATTGCCCCAGCCGCTCAGAGAATCGTACTCCTGCATGGCTCCAGAGAGCCATTGGGCAAATTCCGGGTCGGCTCCCCTCAAGCAGACGACATCTGCGCCCATGGAAAGCAGATTTCTGGCGTCCTCAAACTCACCGATGTCGGCCAGAGCCATGATCGCCGGGCCTCTGCTATCCTTTGCCTTTTTAACCATTTTCGGACCGGCTCCGTTCAGTCCGCGCAGATCGAGATGAATTATGTCCAGCTCGCTCTCATTCAGCTTCTCCAGAAGGGCACTGGACAGGTCTTCCGGTCTGATCCTCAGGGAGAGGGTGACACCGCAACGCTTCAGCCGCGGGATGAGTTCCAGAAGTCGAATGTGGTCCTGGATCTTGGAAAGACGCAGGTCGAGCAGACAGAGGTTTCTGCTTGCCAGCCGGGCCGCCTCCAGGAGCGGCTCATCCTGGGAACAGGTGGCAGACAGTCCGAATGAGCCTGTTCTTCTTCCCGCTTTCCGGCTGAATGTCTCTAGACTGGCCTGCATCTCTTCGAGAGGGACCTCATCCAGATCGAATCCCTCAAGCAAGAGCAACCCCGCTGCATCATTAAAGTCCGGATGGTTATGAGAAGATATAACGGCAATGGGATTGTCGATATGCAGATATCCTACTTCAAGCATCGGCATGGCATTTTGCGCTTGAAGATATCAGCCTTTCGCTGCTATTATTATTTTATTTACTTTGTTATCATTGGTGCAAAAATGACTCTGCCATTCTTTATATTCCAGAAAATCCTAAAGCTCTGCGATGATATCATGGTGACCTTTAAAGTAGATACGGATGCGCAGGCAACGATCCAGGGATCTGAGGACCTGGAAAAGCACCCATTGGTGGCAAAAGTTAAGGGAACGGGAAAGGACGGGGCTTTGAGCGTGCAGGTCTCTCTGGACAATGACAGTCCAATATCGGCAAGGATATCAGGCGACTCCAAGAATCCAGTTGCCTTAGGGCCCATTGAGGTTGCGCCCATCACCATAGTTCCTAATCTGGAGTCTGCGGCAAAGACCATTGACCTTGGCGCTCTGATAGGGGCGTTCACAAAGCTGTCTCAGGGTATCAAGGTAGAGGTTGGAAACTCCGGTGCGCCCTTGTCCATAGCTATTGGGAAGATCCCGGTGGACCTTTCGATCTCAGTTTCTTCTCCAGCCGCCGAAACAGTCTTCAAGGTAGAAATCAAGGGAACCGTGGGTGAATAGAATTCTCCCTGACTGGCTTCTAACTGTGGTTGCGGCGGCTCTTCCGGTCTCCGAGGTTCGGGGTGCCATACCTCTGGCCATAGGCGTCTACGGATATGCGCCCTGGCAGGCCTATCTTTTGTCTGTTTTAGGTAACCTCTTGCCAGTAATTCCCCTGCTGCTCTTCCTCGGACCGGTCTCCGATTATCTGAGACGTTTTAGCTGGGGTGACAGGTTCTTTTCCTGGCTCTTTGCCCGAACGCGCAGAAAGTATATCCAGGATCATGAGAATTTTGGGCTGACAGCTCTGGCCGTTTTCGTAGCCATTCCCCTGCCCATGACCGGAGCCTGGACTGGCTGTGCGGTTGCCTTCTTGCTGGGGTTTCGGTTCTGGCCGGCCTTCGCGGCCATCACGTCAGGCGTTCTCATCGCCGGAGTCATTGTGACCGCCGCCGTTGTGGGCGTGCAGTTTTTGATATTCTGAAATAATATCCTCAAATCACATAATGCCTTAAGGATAGTCAGACCAGTATAGACCACCAAAAAATATTAATATTATCACCTCAAACAGTATCCTATAATGAAGACTGTATGGGGTGAGAGAATCAAAAGAATTGGCATTATAATGTTGCTGGCCGTGGCTATGCTCTCGGTTCATGTCATGGCGCAGGGCATAGTTAGCGACGGAGGTACGGATATTCTGGGAAAAAGTGGAGGGATATTCGAGACGGAAGGAACTACCTTCAAATTCCCGGCGGCACAGGATACAAACCACGATAGAACGGTCGTTGGTGATGATAAGGCTCTGGCTATTGGAAATTTTTGGAATAAGAAACCGATTGCTACTGCCACAAACAATCTGGAGATAAAGAAGAATCAGGATTCAGGCAATTGCAGCCCCTGTGGAGAGTCTCTGTGCCTTGACGCATGCACCAAGGTAAATGCGGATAGCATCAAGGTGGGCAATAGGAAAGCAATGGCTATTGGACCGGCTGACGCGGCTAACTACATCAAGATAGTAACCAATCAGCAATAGCGCCAGCATGACGCCATGATCGCCTGTATGATGCGGATCGACCTCAGAGGATGAGACACCCACTGACGGATAGCCAGTGGGGTTTTCTACTAATTTCATGACATTCCCGGATATTTCAGGATTTATCTATCTGAGAAAAGCCAAGCATCTCGAGTTCCAGGTCGATTCGCCTCTCCTCCTCGGTTGGGTCAACAAATTCCGTTTCTTCTGCGGCTTTCCGGATAGCTACGCCCACCAGTATTCCTTTGAGAAAAGCCTGACGATCTTCTTCTTCAATTGTGTTCATGATCCGGTTCATATACCGTTTTATGGTCGTGCCTGGAATCGTTCTGAATGATTCGAGTTCGTCTGAAACAGCAGCCAGCTCATCCTCATCAAAACTAAATTCCTTCAGGAATTCCGATAGGCCATCATCCTCGCCGCTCATATGTATCGCATATTGCGCCGGGAATAGTTCATCTTTTTTTCGATCAGGCATTGATCTGGAGTGGATCAGCTATTGACCTGGTGTGGATCAGCCATTGACCTGGTGTTGATCTGCCATTGACCTGGTGTTGATCTGCCATTGACCTGGTGTTGATCTGCCATTGATCTGGTGTTTATCTGGCATTGTATGTAGCCAGGGGATAAAAAGATGGATAAGCAGCCTGAGAAGACTGCTCATTACAGATTTTAAAGGGTTAAAGGCTCAATCGTTAGCTACCGTCATCACAACTTTCTCCAGACCTCCGTTGTACTTGAACGGGCTCTTGTACTCGTCGGTCACCGGCGTCTGCGGGTCCTGTCCGACCTCCAGTCCCTCTTCGAAGGAATACCGGCCAGGCACGGTAAAGCGCATATCCACCTTCCCTTCCTCTTTGCCGTTGATGAAGAGACTGCCTGTACCCTTCCATTTACCGGTTTTATCGAAGACAAAGCCCAGGGTGGCTGCTCCCTCAGGAACCTCAATCTTTGATCTGATTACATAATGCTTCAGACCGAAGAGGTTGTAGTCGAAGATCAGGTGCTTGTCCTTAACGTAGAGCGACAGACCCGCGAATCTGCCTCCGATGGAGAAGAGAACGCCTTCGCTGTTGTTTCCGGAGTTGTTCACATATGCCGTCAGGGTGTAGGAGCTGTTGCGCGTGTCAGGAATCGCAGGCTCCATGATCTTCTCCACTCCTGGCAGGTAAGTGAAGGTCGATGTCCCTCTCGCCTGAAGGGCAGAGTACCGGCTGAAGGCGCGGTCGTCCAGAGGCAGCACATTATATTTGCTGGCCTCGGCCCACCAGCGGTCCTGCATCTCCTCAAGCTTTTCAGGATATTTGTCTGCAAGGTTGTGGGTCTCAGAGATATCGCTGCTGAGGTTGTACAGCTCCCAGGTATCGTTTTGGAAGTCAGGACCTGAATTCAGGTGATGGAAAGCTACTGCCTTCCAGCCTTTGTACCAGACGGCGCGGGTTCCCATCATCTCGAAGTACTGAACGGTCTTGTGGGTGGGCTCTGTGGAATTGGCGAATGTATAGGCCAGGCTGATTCCTTCGACGGGCTTCTGGGCTACTCCGTTGTAAACCTCCGGAGCTTCAAGGTTCAGAACCTCCAGAACGGTGGGTACGATATCGATGACGTGACAGAACTGCGACCGAATGCTGCCGCTGTCCTTGATGACATCCGGCCAGTATATGATCATTGGGTCGTGGGTTCCGCCTTCATGGCTGGTCCACTTGTAGAGCTTGTTGGGGGTATTGTCTGCCATAGCCCATCCCAGGGGATAGGTCGGGTACGACAGGGGCCCTCCAATCTCATCGATCTTGGCGAGCATCGTGCTGATGTTGGTTATATTTAGGATGGGCAGGAATTTGTCCTGGAAGCCGGATGAATCTCCGCCCTCAGAGACGAAATTAGCCCACATGACCATGTTGGTGTAGCCGTTGGCGTCTCCCTCAGGTGACGCGCCGTTATCGGATATCACTACTATCATGGTATTGTTGAGCTGGCCGCTGGCAGTCAGGTAGTCTAGAAGCCTTCCGATCTGCTCATCTGTGAAGTCGATGTATGCGGCATGAACCTCTGCGAGCCTGGCATAGACTTTCTTCTCGTCTTCGGTCAGATTGTCCCATGCCTTGACCCACTGGTCGCGCGGAGCCAGGTCGGTGTTCTCAGGTACCACTCCCAGCTCTTTCTCTTTGCCCAGGGTCACATTCCTCATGGCATCCCACCCCATATCGAATTTTCCCTTGTACTTTTCGATGTAGGCCTGGGGCACATGATGCGGCCAGTGGCCGGCGCCGAAGGCCAGATAGAGGAAGAATGGCTTATCCGGCTCCAGAGATTTGCCGTCGCTAATGTACTGAATGGATTGGTTCACCAGGTCCTTGGAGAGGTGGTAGCCCTGCTCTGGGGTAGCTGGCGGGCTTATGCGTGTGGTTCCGGAGACGAGGTCAGGATACCACTGGCTGGTATGAGACTCCAGGAATCCATAGTATCTCTCGAATCCTCTTCCCATGGGCCACTGGTCGTAGGGACCGGCGGCGTTGATGGTGCCGGAGGGTGCCAGGTGCCACTTGCCCACGCAGTAGGTATCATATCCATTTTTAACCAGCATCTCGGGCATGGTCGCTGCCTCTTTGGACAGGTAGGTCGTGTACCCGGGATAGCCGGATGCAAACTCCATGAGAGATCCGACGCTTACTGAGTGGAGGTTTCTTCCCGTGAGCATACAGGCGCGGGTGGGCGAGCAGATGCCAGTGGTATGGAAGTTGCTGTACCTCAGTCCTCCCTCGGCCAATCGATCGATATTTGGAGTTTCGACCGGTCCGCCGAAGCATCCAAGGCTGCCATATCCAATGTCGTCCAGGACAAGGAAGATCACATTGGGCGATCCCTTTGGAGCCTTTACGGTCTCAATGGGGCAGGGTGTCGAATCGGCATAAGTGAGGCCAATCTGCGGCACGCATTCCTTGGATTCCGAGGCGTCGCATTTTGAAGAAGCTGACGAAGAAGTGCTCTCTGCCGACTTGATTGTCAGTATGACCTCCTTCTGAGGCGAAACAACATCCTCGCGAGATATATCTGCTAATGTCGAGCTCTCAGAGAGAGCCTTTCTTCTGTTCGTAAGCAGCTGCATGCCAGAGTTTTCCAGAGATCCGCTGGAACCTCCATTAGCATCAGCCGCCAATGTTTGGCTGGCCATATGGCTGTCTGATGTCGCTAAATCCTCCGATGGTGCCGCATCGGCTCCGCTGTCAGCGGAAAAGCTATCTGCAGCAATCATAGCGAAAAAAAATATCAGAAAAGCCATTATTAATGTGGCTCGTTTTAAAATTAATATTCCTCCTAGCCTATATAAAAAGCTCATTATCATATATCAAATTATCTGTCGTCTTCCCATTGTTCCCATTGTTCCCATTGTTCCCATTGTGGTCTTCCCATTGTGGTCTTTTTAGTAAAGTGCTGGCATGTTCTCTGATAAATTCACAATGCTGCAATTATATTACGGCATAGAATTGTGATATAAAACTTCTGGATGGTGGATAAGAAGATCTGCGGCTGCCGGGATTCGAACCCGGGTTACAGGCTTGGGAAGCCTATGTCATAACCACTGGACCACAGCCGCTCGGTAACGGGGATGTACTGCTGCTCAGGATGTTTGTTTTTAATATATTTCATCCTGGCAGGCTTAGCTCTGAGCCATTGCGATATTTAAGTCTTTCCGAAATAAAGGCCCTTCAGCTGAATACCGGCGGCAGCCAATATCCCGCCGGCAGAAAGTCTCCTGTGTTGTAGGGTGAAGCAAAGGAATTGTAGGGCAGGCCATTGTACTGATACGCATTTACGTATACTGTTTTCCTAGTCTTTGGGTCAAGATAGTAATAGACCGGAAGCCCTGTGTAGGGATTTATATATCCATAAACCGGATATCCGGTGGCGGGATCAATGTAAACAATTCCCAGCCAGCCGCTGCTGTAGTTGAGGGCCTTCCAGATGTAATAGGGATCTGGCATTAGATTGCCATTGACCACTATGCTTCCTTTGGGAGAACTGCCCCATGACCAGAGGTCATTTTTGAGACTTGTATCCGCTGGCTGGGGATTCTGAGCTTTGAAGCTGCTTATCCAGCTCCTGCCAAAGTCTCCCCCAACGTTTTGCGTGTAGCTCTGGCCATCACAGCAGCCTGCTGCCAATAGGAGAATGGTCATGGTCAGCAAGACCGTTGCTACAAGCACTCGTCCTATTTCAAGTCCTCCCGATTATTAGCAAGAACGCAAGCCATAAAAGGTTTTTGATTTCGCATTAAGATATTGTCTCATAATCTCGTAATGACGTTGGCAGAAAAGGATAACTATTTTGATAGCATTAAATATGAGAAATCTGAGAGATGCATCGATATGACCGTAACTTTTTGAGCCCCACAAGAGACTCGAACACATGAAGGATTATATCGGCAAAATAGATAGCTATTTGCCTCTTGAGGAGGCGAGAATTCAGCTCCTCAGATGCAGGCTGGTTGGCTACAGTCTGGTGGCTGAGATAAGAGATGAGCCGTACACAAGAGAATATGTCGATCATCTCATCTCCCGGTCGTATCAGACACTCTCCGCGAAAGCCGGCAGAGCGATTGTCGATCCTTACAATGACCCATGCGCCTCTCAGTACTTCATTTTAGATGAGTTGAGATCCTATGCTTTCAGAGACCCGAGCGAGCCGTTCATGAAATTCATCCGGGCGGAGTTCAAGAAGGTCTTTGTGCCTACACTCCGCTTGATGACAGATTTGTGCAAGTCCAATAACAAGCTTACCTGGTCGGAGGTCAAAGAACAGCTCCAAGAGATCATGAAGAGCCTGAATGTGGATGTGACCTGGGCCGATTGCGAAGAACGGCTGGATCGCTACTTGGGAAAGATCGAACCGGTATTGAAAAAATGAAAGATCTATGCATCAGCTGCATGCCGGGCTCGCGTTCATCGACCGGATAGGCACGACATAGGGCTTGTCAAGATCTCTCATCACCTGCGCCTCAATTCCGTAGACATAGCCGATATTGCTCTCGGTAATAAGCGCGTTGGGGCTTCCAACGGCGTACACCTTTCCCCCCATCATCATGGCCAGCTTGTCTGAGAACCTGGCTGCCAGGTTGAGGTCGTGAATTGCCATAACTGCCGAGATTCTCTTCTCCTTGACAAGGGAGCTTATCGTCTCCATGACATCAAGCTGGTGCTTCATATCCAGGTTCGAAGTCGGCTCATCCAGGAGCAGAACCTCCGGCTCCTGGCATAGGGCACGGGCTATCAGGACTTTCTGCTTCTGGCCGCCGGAAAGCTGAGAAAAATCTCTCATTGAGAACTTCTCTAGGTGCAACAGCTCAAGGGTGTCAGCCACTTTCTCGATGTCCGCATCTGAGACTCTCCAGCTAATGTGCGGCCTTCTGCCCATGAGAACGGTATCGAATACCGTGGTATTCAAAGGCGTCGAGCTGGACTGCGGAACATAGCCGAAGACGCGGGCAATCTCCACAGAAGTCATATCTTCGAGCCTCCGGGAATCAAGCAGTATGCTCCCCTTCGGCTTGAGAATACGATCGATGCATTTTATCAGGGTAGTCTTTCCGGATCCGTTTGGACCCACCAGGCTTAAAATCTCCGATTCTTCAATTGCTAGATTCAAATCATCCAGGATCTTGTTGCTTGAATAGCTAAAGGTCAGACCTTTGATTGTGATTTTAACCATAAACTGTCGCGCTCCTTCAGGCAGCAGTCGATTGGCCTTTGAACCAATTCCGGCGCTCCATCGCTCATTGCATAATCTGGACATGAGTTGGTATTATTAATAAAACTTTCTACATATGTTGTATTATCAGATATAACTGATCCAGGATGATTATGATATATTATTTGATGAAAATCTGCGATCAGTATGCCAATTGAACTCAATATGTCGATATATTATCAAACTAGTTAAGATTGATCCCCAGATTAGATTCTGACACAAGCGTATGTTGAGACTGGCCTGGCAGGCTACATGGAGAAGAGTCCCGGAAGAGTCCCTGGCGGGGGTAGAGATCCTGCAGCGAGTGGAAGTCCTGGCGCAGCAAGAAGTCCTGGCGCAGGAAGAAGTCCTGGCGCAAGAATAATATTTTGGAGAGTGATTCGAGCCGACTGAAAAAAGTGGCAGGCTTGTTTGCTGCTGGTTTGCTGTAAGCTCGCAATTAGTTCGCTACAGTTCCGCAGCAATTTAGCTTTGAATTCGCTACAGACCGCTCTAAGCTCGCTCAATACTGAACCAGCGTTCCCTCTTCCTTGACCCTCTTTACTGCGAATCTGATGATGAGCAAACTCAAGGGCATTAAAATCACACAGAAGATGACCAGGGTGGAAATCTCAGGGAGCAAATCATGCAGCGAATAGCCCTGCAGGAGCGCGTGTCTCATTCCGCTCAGAGAATAGGTCATGGGAAAGAGATGGGAGATGCTCTGCAGCCACCAGGGCAATACCTCGATTGGGAAGAATACGCCACCGAAGAGCTCTGATGTGCTCATGAACATCATATTGATCGGATCTCCTCTTTTAAAGATCATAATGAAGCTTGCAGCCAGCATGCCTAGGCTGCTGAAGCTCAATACCGTCAGAAAGAGGATGATCAATGCTCCCAGCAGGTTGGCATTATTCAAATTCACGCCCAGGAAAATGCCAACCAGAAGATACAGGACGACTCGAATGGAGGCAAATATGAAGCTCCACAATGATGAAAAGGTTATAACCGTGGCCGTATCCGTGGGGGTTACGAGCATGGCTTCTAAAGTTCCCATCATCTGCTCGTCTCTTATGGTCTCAGAAAAGCCCCGCAGCGAGACCATCAGGTAGGTGGAAAAAGCTATACCTATCAGGACAAAGGAGAAATAGTCTCCTCCGTATGGCTCAAGATACTTGGCGCCTGCGGTTCCCACGAGCTTGGCAACGAAGTAATAGGTCAGAATGTTAAACAGCATGAAGAACATCCTCAAGATGGACTCCAGTTTGTAGCTCATCTGAAGCATGTAGCTGCGCCTGATAAATGCGAACGCTAGTCTCAAGATCACGCTTATCTCCTCCCCATGCTAAGTCCGCCCCTATGCCTAAAGCGCATCTCCTTCATGAAGGACGATTTCGGCGGTCTTTCTTCTTCCAGCTTCTTGCCTGAGTAGAATGCGAAGACGTCGCCCAATGTTGAATTGTCGCCAAGGCTGCTTTTCAGCTCCTGAGGCTTGCCGGAAACCTTGATCTTTCCTTCATCAAGGATAGCGATTCTATTGCAGAGCTGTTCGGCTTCGTTCAGATTATGGGTAGAGAGGAATATGGTCTTTTCCTGTTCACTGACGATGTAATCGTGGATAAAGTCCCTGGCGTCCTGAGCGGCTCTTGGGTCCAGGCTCCTTGTCGGCTCATCCATGAAAAGGACTTTGGGGTCGTTTATCAGTCCTCTTGCTATGGCCAGACGCTGCTTCATCCCAGCAGAATAGCTCAGAAATGGGTCGTCAGCTCTCTTTTCCAGATTGACAATGCTCAGCAGTTCGGATACTCTATTCTGGGCCTTCTTGGAGTAGTAATTGTGAAGATTTGCAAAAAATTCCAAATTCTGCCTTCCGGTTAGTCTCCAGTAGAAGCTTCTCTCATCCGTGGTCACATAGCCAATGGATTCTCTGACATTCCGGCTCTCCTTTAATACGTCGTATCCATTCACCTTTGCCGCTCCAGTGCTCGGAAAAATCAGGGTGCATAGTATCTTTATCAGTGTCGTCTTGCCGGCGCCATTCGGTCCGAGCAATCCGAATACCTCACCCTCTCGCACCTGCAAATTGATCATTTCCAGGGATGTTATCTCATCTTTTTTGAGGGGATCGGCGACGAAATCGAATAGACCTCGATGTAACAAAAATTTCTTTGTTAAGTCACAAACCTCTATTGAATACATTCCTATGATATCACACCCATGTTCTTCCTTGAGATTAGCTTCTAGCTTCCTGATTACAAGATATTTGTAGCTTCAATCTTACTTGATCATAATAATTGCATTTTTTCAAGTAATATTTAATACTTATTCAATTCAATTTTCAATAGATATCGACCTGTGACCGTCGATCCATATTTCTGCCTTTCTGTTATAGTCTCGGTCGTCGAATTTCAATCATAGTTTGCATCATTGCATTTCGATCAGAGCATTTCGGTAATGATTGGGTCATTGCAAATTGCCAAGGCAAGTTTTAAATCCTATTCTGCGATAATAAATTATCATGAATGCATCGCAGCGGCCTTCGGTGAGAATGAACCTGTCTGCCAGGCCAAGTCTGATGGTGATTGCGATCCTTCCCATGCTGTTCTGCGGCTGCATCGGCGATAATAATAATAAGCCGCCGGAGGATAGCGGTCCGTCTGTCGCCCTGGGCACTCATCTCAACATCACGAATATGGGTCCATATGCGATAGGGCTAAACCTGAATGACAACAATGAATACTATCCGAGCGATATAAAAATCGAAAATGGCAGCGTCAAGACCGGCCCGCCAGATTGCTTTTCCTACTCGAATTATACTCGATACCAGAGGGACATCCTGGATAAAAAGAGCGGAAACCGGAGTCTATCTCTGGTTGTTGAGCAATATGAGGATGTAGCACAAACCGATGATAACCTCCTTGAGCTGGGACTCTCAAGATGGCCCTGGGGTGAGAGCAATCATTACAAGTTGCACTTTATAGGAGACCGCAAGTGGATTATCTTTTCGGGGCCGCAAGAAGATGAAATCGATGCCGCATGCTGGATTGATGATAATACCATCCTCTCGATGAGGATGTTCAATATCATTGAAGGCGATTGTATAGCTATTCTGGGATCTATCACCGAAAGATCCCAGTAGAGGGCAACTCGCAACGAGATGCTTGCCAGCGATTGCGAGGATGCGAATTTGAAGGCGAAACTGAAGGCAAAATCGAAACAGATCTGAGTGTAAGTTCAAATGAAGATAGATGCCTGAATCATCAGGCAAGGATGATACATGAGACTATTGATTTGGGCTTATTTGCTGGTCCTCCTTTCGGCAGGCATCGGCGCTGGCACAGAGTCTTCACCTCAGTCCATCAGCGAGAGCATGCCGGTAGTTATCCATTATTCTCATGGGGCCTGCCATGCAGAATGGGGCAGGACTGATGTCTGGATAGACGGTGATGGGTCCGGCCTCTATGAGAGCGGAAGCGGCGAACTTGTCTTCTTTGAAGATGAAGAGAGGTTCGAGAGGGAAGAGTTCAGAAAGACCTTCATACTCAATGAGACTGAATTGAAAGATCTTCTCCATGATATTAAAGAAAGCGGCTTTTATTCCCTGAATGATAGCTATTATAATCCTGAGGTAAGGGACGGCTCCTGCGAGGATATTTCCATTACGATAAACGGCTCAACAAAAACCGTTGGCGTAAGCAATACCGATGCACCGCAAGCTTACGAGATCGCAGCCGAGCTCATCGAAGGGATGGCAGAGAATAAGACTCTCGTCGTGCCCTACAGCGCCAGGACTTTTGAATCTCTAATCGGGGATTTAAATGACAGTGACCGAGATGTTCGGGCGGGTGCGGCGTTCGCACTGGGCGGCTACAAAGATGCAAGAGCGGTCGATCCATTGATCCGGACGCTTCAGGATGATGACCACTTCGTGAGGTGGAGGGCGGCCCTGGCTTTGGGAGAGATCAATGATACCAGGGCAGCCACTGCCTTAATTTGTGCACTCAATGATAGCGATCATTATGTGCGGATGAACGCAATTCTGGCTCTGGGAAATCTTCATGACGGCAGAGCAGTCGATCCGCTGATCCTGGCCCTCAATAGCAGCGATGGCGATCTGCGAAGGCTTGCCGCCCAGTCCCTGGGCGACCTCAATGATAGCCGATCTGTCGATGCATTGATCCGGGTGCTCAAGGATAAGGATGAGGATGATTGGGTTAGGGAAAATGCAGTAGCATCTTTGGGCCGACTCAAAGATCCAAGAGCTGTCGAGTCGCTGGTTTTAGCTCTCAATGATAGCGATTGGTATGTCCAGGAGAGCGCAGCATCAGCTCTGGTTGAGATTGGAATTTCTGGCGCTCTGATCACAGCCCTCAAGGACGGGAATGCGAAGGTACGGGGCTATGCGGCAGAGGCTCTTGTTGATATTAGGGACCCTGCGGCTCTTGATCCATTGATTCAGGCCCTCAAGGATGAGGACGCCACTGTCCGGGAGTATGCAGTCCTCGCTCTGGGAAATCTCAATGACAGCAGAGCTGTCGATCCATTGATCTCCGCACTTGGAGATGGTGACAGCTATGTTCGGCAGCATTCTGCAGAGGTTCTGGGCCAGCTGAGGGACCCAAGGGCCCTCAATCCGCTGATTCAGGCGCTCAATGACAGCGACAGCGATGTGCGGGAGAGCGCAGCCGGGGCTTTGGGCGATCTCAATGACCGCCGGGCTTTCGGGCCACTGATGCAGGCTCTGGAAGACGGCGATAGTGATGTCAGGGCGAGCGTTGCCCGGTCTCTCGGCATTCTTGGCGATCCCAGAGCGGCAAGCTCGCTTATCCGGGCTCTCGATGACGAGGATTGGGCCGTCCGGAGCGAGAGCGCAATTTCTCTCGGCCTTCTGCGCGATCCCGCTGCTCTCGATCCTCTGATCAGGGCACTTAATGATAGCGATAGTGATGTCAGGGCAAATGCCGCTCAATCGTTGGGCAATCTCAGCGATCGCAAAGCCATAGGCCCGCTGATCCTGGCGCTCAATGACAGCAATTGGGATGTACAAACCTTTGCCGCAGCAGCTCTTATCGAAATAGATGGCATAAATCCGTTGATCCTGGCTCTCAATGATAGCAGCAACGATACCCGAAGCAGAGCTGCCCAGGCTCTCGCCGATCTCGGAGACAGAAGAGCTGTCGGCCCGCTTATCAAAGCTCTCAATGATAGCAGCAGCGTTGTCAGATCGAGTGCAGCTTCCGCTCTTGGCGATCTTAACGATAGCCTGGCCGTCAGCTCGCTTATTTTGGCTCTGGATGATAGCTCCTATGCAGTTCGCTACAGCGCTGCGTTTTCTCTTGGGCAGCTTAACGATAGCCGGGCAGTTGAATCCTTGATTTCATCTCTCAAAGATAGCGATATTGATGTTCGGAGTTCCGCCGCATCAGCTCTGGGAAATATCAAGGATCCCAGAGCAGTGCAGCCGCTGATCCTAGCTCTGCAGGATGAGTACAGCGGGGTGCGAAGCAGAGCAGCGCTCGCTCTGGGAGAGCTCCAGGATAGCATAGCAGTACAGCCTCTGATCCTGGCGCTTCAGGACAACTACAACATGGTGCGATACAGCGCAGCTATTGCTCTGGGAAATATCCCCGATCCCAGATCATTGGCTCCATTGGAGGAGGCGCTCAATGATAGCGACAGCGATGTCCGGGAGGCAGCTAGAATGGCACTGGATGATTTAATGGATGTCATGGGGCAGGAAGGATGAAGGATAAGATATCAGGCCCGCATATATCAGGCCCGCATTAATGATTATAAATTGCACGGAACCAATTTATACAAGTAGTCCTCTCTATGCCTATCGGTCAAGGGTGAAGGAGGGATTAGTTTGCCTGAGAAAGAGATGAGAAACTTTGCCCTGCGGGACA